>JAWXTM010000038.1:0-16978 GCA_044433505.1 Rikenellaceae bacterium | reverse complement strand
GCCATCGTTCTTTTGTGAACAAAAGAACCAAAAAACTTTCATTACTTAGTTCGTAATACTACAAGCTCGAACCAGAGCTCTAGCTTTGGGGGTTTGGAAAAAAATCTTCGATTTTTTGTTTGTCGTTCCTCCAAACCCCCAAAAGATTTTACTGGAGTTTGTACTAGCTTTCGGTTGTGCAACCGAAAGATTTTTGTCTTTGATTTTTAGGCAAGGCATCCGCCTTGCTCATTGCTCTAGCGGACTGATGCCATCGTTCTTTTGTGAACAAAAGAACCAAAAAACTTTCATTATTTAGTCTGTAATACTACAAGCTCAAACTAAAGCAATACAATAGTGCTCTAGCTTTGGGGGTTTGGAAAAAAATCTTCGATTTTTTTGTTTGTCGTTCCTCCAAACCCCCAAAGATTTTTATGTTTGGTCTTCGCCCAAACCCCCAAAGATTTTTATTGGAGTTTGTACTAGCTTTCGGTTGTACAACCGAAAGATTTTATCTTTGATTTTTAGGCAAGGCATTCGCCTTGCTATTACTCTAGCGGACTGATGCCATCGTTCTTTTGTGAACAAAAGAACCAAAAAACTTTCTTGACTTAGTCTGTTATAATACAAGCTAAAACTAGAGTACTAAACCAGAGCTATAGCTTTGGGGGTTTGGAAAAAAATCTTCGATTTTTTTGTTTGTCGTTCCTCCAAACCCCCAAAAGACTTTTTATTGGAGTTTGTACTAGCTTTCGGTTTTACAACCGAAAGATTTTTGTCTTTGATTTTTAGGCAAGGCATCCGCCTTGCTATTGCTCTAGCGGACTGATTCCATCGTTCTTTTGTGAACAAAAGAACCAAAAAACTTTCATCATTTAGTCTGTAATACTACAAGCTATAACTAAATCAATGACCCGTACCGATTGTCTGCTCTAGCTTTCGGTTGTGCAACCGAAAGATTTTTGTCTTTTGATTTTTAGGCAAGGCATTCGCCTTGCTCATTGCTCTAGCGGACTGATACCATCGTTCTTTTGTGAACAAAAGAACCAAAAAACTTTCATAATTTTAGTCTGTAATACTACAAGCTCTAACAAACTTTAATCATCTGGCGGGCAGTGTGGCATCAGTGCTTAGCACTTTTAGTTTGCCCCAAACTAAGCCATAGTACAAATTAAAAACTGACCCCACTACAAAATAAATCAAGGGCAGGGGCATAAAACTTCATAACCCTACCGCTACGTGGATGCACCAAACGCAAAAATTCAGAATGCAAATAGAGACGATTGCTTGGTGTTCCATATAGAGCATCTCCCACTATCGGTACTCCTAACCCTTGGCTATGCGCCGAATGCACTCTAAGTTGATGCGTCCTGCCCGTAACGGGGAAAAACCTCACCAACGTTGTGTTATTGTGCGCACGATGCTCCAATACCTTATATCTAGTCACAGCATTTTTCCCATTCTCAAAATCCACCATCTGGCAGGGTCTATGCGCATAATCGGTGCTCAGCGGTAGCGATATAACCCCCTCGTCCTGCCGTACGCTGCCACTCAATACCGCAAGGTAATGCTTCTTGATGGTGCGCTGCTTGAACTGTGCCTGAATGCTTTTGTGCGCATCCTTGTTTAGTGCCACTACCAGCACTCCAGAGGTCGCCATATCAAGCCTATGTATCAGCATAGCGCAGTCCTCATTGGGGTAGAGTTCCTCAATAAGGCTCATTACCGAGACTTTGGAGCTTTTACCTGGTGCGCTGAGCAGCCCCGACGGCTTATTAATTACCATAATATCCCTATCACGATAGATAATATCAAGGGATTTGATCTGCTCGCCAATCCCTATTAGTGGGTCTTTGTCCACATCTAGCCCTTGGAGCATAAAGCCTAGTATAGGCTCACATTTTGCTTTGCAAGCAGGGTAGAACTCCCCATCTAGTCGGATCTCCCCATTAGGGGATTTCCCCTTCCAAAACTCAGCCATAGCCAGAGGTTTGAGCCTCTGTTGGTAGGCATACTGCAGCAGCTTTGGGGCAGCGCATTCGCCAGCTCCAGCAGGTGGCGTACCGAGCTTTGTGCCAGCAAAAATTTCGACCATATCACTCTCCTCGTGGAGGTTATTATATACCCTAAATTGCCTAAATAACCACTCTTGCAGCTCTGCTGAGAGCCGTCGCCTGAGTTCAGTGAGGTGTTGAATCTTATCTTCGAACACTCCCAGTCGTGCAGCTGCCGTAGCAATTATATCGAGATTATTTTTCTTAATCTGCCGTATTTTATTTTTTTGCACAATGCTCTGCGCCTCTAGTTCCTTGAGCCTTTGAGCCGTAATATTGGGCGATTTTCGCTCTCTGTCACGCTCCGCCTTATCACTTTTGTAGCACTCTTTCGCCTCATTGAGCCTATTGTTAAGCTCCAGAGTAAGACTCTTAAATTCATCTTTTGCTGTGAGATACGCCTCTGAGCAGAGGAGTCCTTCAAGTTCAATATTAATATCTGAAATTTCCGCCTCGTGAAGCCTAAAGTGACCATCAGGCGATTGCATATCGTAGATAGGGGGCACAAAGTAATCGTGAGTATTTTTTGCATCCAGCAGTCCTGAGAAGGCAGCTAGAAAGCCCAGTTCGCCTGAATTGTCCTCAACCACTAGCACCCCAAACATCTTCCCTTTTTGGATTTCATCGTGCCATTGTTCTTGTTTATTAAGGTAGCTTTGGAGCTGCTCTCTAGCCAGCAGGGTCAGTGGATGTGGGGTATAGTTAAAGGGGAATGTAAAGTTTTTTGGCAGTTCGATTCCTTGGGTTGGTTTATTGAAGGGGTGTAGTTTATTTATTTTTGAGTTCATTTAGAGGTCAGCTTTTTGGAATGTTGCTTGGTATTTTGCGTTACAAAAGTAGAAATTTATTTTCAAATTTAGCTTGTATTATTTTAAGGGGACTTCTAAAAATTGACCCCACTAAAATTTAACTAATAAAAATGGATATTCTAAAGATGGTTTTGATGTCTTTGGGTGATATTTTGGTTGATTTTTCACCTTTTTTCTCTCGAATAGCGGGGCTATTAGAGAGAAAATGCGGCAAAAACTCAACTCAAAATCTCATCCCAAATCCACCAAATCAATTTTTAGAAGTCCCCTTAAACTTTCTTGACTTTAGTTCCCTCTAACTCAAATAACTCACCTCCTTGAAATAATAACTGCGCAACTCCCCACCCCTTAACTCTAAAGTAAGAACACCCATCCCAAAATCAATCGAATGGTAACGTGCCTCAATATCCTCAAAAACCTTATTATCACGATACCGCCAATAGCCCTCCCTGCGATAAAGCATACTCCTATAATAGTGATGCAACTCCTCAGAAGTATATTCACAATAAATCCTCGCAAAATTCTCGCAAAATTGCCCCAATACCTCTCGCAAATTCTCCACCGTAGCACCTTGATTGACCATCGAAGTCGCCTCTAACTCTGTGACCATCGAAAAATTACGTTGCAGAACATTCAACCCCACGCCAACCACACTGCGGCTAACATACTCCCCACACAACGAGTTCTCTATAAGTATCCCAGCAATCTTGCGCCCCCCAACCAAAATATCATTTGGCCACTTAATCTCAACCCCCTCAACTCCAAAATCAATAAGAGTCTGAGAAATTGCCAGAGCTGTCACCTCGCTCAGCACAAAAGACTCCATAGCACGCAAACCCTCAGGCTCTAATACCAGCGAAAAGAGCAAATTCTCGCCCCCTCGGCTCTGCCACCTATTGCCCCTCTGACCTCGTCCACTATTCTGATAATCAGCCACAATAATATCACCACCACAATACTTACTATCATCAGCCTGGTCGTTTGTGGAGCTGAGCTGCTGAAACTTAAAAATCCTGAATTGCATAACTTTTGTATTTGTTTTGTTTTGCAAAAATACAAAAAATACGTAACTTTGTACCCTATAAACCTTATACAGGAATTTCTTAACATTAATAATATAACAAAAACAATGCAACAATCTATCGAAACTTACGATTTTAATGGCAAAAAAGCTATCATCCGTGTAGACTTCAATGTGCCACTAGATGCTTCTTTCAACGTAACTGACTCAACTCGTATCCGTGCAGCTGTACCTACTATCCAAAAGGTGCTTAGCGGTGGCGGTGCTGTAATCTTGATGTCGCACCTTGGTAGACCAAAAGGCGTAACGGAAAAATTCTCGCTTAAACATATTATCCCTACTGTAGAAAAACTAATTGGAACAGGCGTTAAGTTTACTGACGATTGTCAAACTGCTAGCCAAGCTGCTGCGGATCTTCAATCGGGTGAAGTTTTGCTTCTCGAAAACTTGCGTTTCTATGCTGAAGAAGAAGGCAAACCACGTGGTCTTGCCGAGGATGCTACAGCTGAAGATAAAGCTGCTGCAAAGGCTGAACTAAAAGTTTCTCAAAAGTCATTTGTAAAGACCCTTGCGTCGTATGCTGACTGCTATATCAACGATGCATTTGGTACTGCTCACCGTGCGCATGGCTCTACTGCACTAATTGCAGAGTACTTCCCACAGGATAAGATGTTTGGTTACATTATGGAGAATGAGCTTACGGCTATCGACTCTGTTCTTGAAAATGCTCAAAAGCCATTTACAGCAGTGCTTGGTGGTTCTAAAGTGTCTACTAAAATCACTATCATCGAAAGCCTTATGGAAAAGGTTGATAACTTGATTTTGGGTGGTGGTATGACTTATACCTTTAAGGCAGCGACTGGCGGAGAGGTTGGAGATTCAATCTGCGAAAAAGACCAATTCGAAACGGCACTTCGTATTCTTGATATTGCTAAGGCAAAGGGCGTTAATATCGTACTTGCTGACGATGCACTATGTGGAGATAAGTTCGCTGACGATTGCAACAAGCAAATTTGCTCGGCTAGCGAAATCCCAGCAGGTTGGGAAGGTATGGACATTGGGCCAGAATCTATCGTAGAGTTTGCTAAGGTTATCAAGGAATCTAAGACTATCCTTTGGAATGGTCCAGTAGGAGTGTTCGAGATGCCATCGTTTGCAGTTGGTTCACGTGCCGTTGCTGATGCTATTGTAGAGGCTACTGCACAGGGTGCATACTCGCTTATTGGTGGAGGTGACTCGGTGGCTTGTATCAACCAATTCGGTCTTGCTTCGAAAGTTAGCTACGTGTCGACTGGTGGTGGTGCACTACTTGAATATATGGAAGGTAAAGTGCTTCCAGGCGTAGCAGCCATTAAAAATGCATAACAATAAAATTAAAGGGGACTTCTAAAAATTGACCCCACTAAAATTTAACAAATAAAAATGGATGTAAAAAAATAGGTTTTGATGACTTTGGGCGATATTTTGGTTGATTTTTCACCTTTTTTCGGTCGAATAGCCCGCTATTAGACCAAAAATGCGGCAAAAACTCACCTCAAAATCTCATCCCAAATTCACCAAATCAATTTTTAGAAGTCCCCTAAAAAGAAATGAGAGTAGCAATATTTGGAGTCACTGGACTTGTTGGAGGCGTGATGCTCGAAGTATTGGAACAACGAAACTTCCCTGTAAGTGAACTTATTCCTATCGCTTCGCAACGCTCGGCAGGCTCAACCGTGACATTTAAAGGAGAAGATATTACAGTGGTTACACCCGAAGAGGGACTAGCCAAAAGACCGCAGATTGCTCTGTTCTCGGCTGGTGCTGACCTCTCGGAAGAGTGGGCACCTAAATTCGCAGCAATTAGATGCTTTGTGGTAGACAATAGCTCTGCTTGGAGAATGGATTCTACCAAAAAACTCATTATTTCTGAGATTAATGGTAGGGAACTAACCGCAGATGATAGAATCATAGCAAACCCTAATTGCTCTACTATACAGATGCTTATGGCACTTGCGCCACTGCACGAGGCTTATAAGATTAGGCGTATTGTGGTCTCTACCTATCAGGCTGTTACTGGCACTGGTAAGGAGGCTGTAGGGCAGCTCGAAGATGAAAGGGCTGGCAAAAGCGACTATCCAAAGGTCTATCCACACGTCATTGACTTGAATGTAATCCCTCATTGTGATAATTTTACGGAGAGTGGTTATACACTTGAGGAGATGAAGTTGGTTAATGAAACGCATAAAATCCTGAGTGATAAGACCATTAAGGTTTCACCAACGGCGGCTCGTGTACCAGTGATTGGTGGGCACAGCGAGAGTATCAATGTGGAGTTTGAGCAGCCATTTACATTGAGTTCTGCAAGGTGGTTGTTGGAGCATACTGATGGGCTATTGGTGGTTGATAATCCTGCTGAGAGGTCATATCCAATGCCTCTTGATGCGAAGGGTCGAGACGAGGTATTGGTAGGTCGATTAAGGCTTGATATTTCGAATCCACAGGCATTAAATATGTGGGTTGTGGCGGATAATTTGCGTAAGGGTGCGGCGACTAATGCTGTACAGATTGCTGAGATTATTGCCGACAGATTTTTGTAGTTTTATGGCTATATAGTAAGGGAGGGGGCATTTTACCAAAAGGGTAAGGTGCTCTTTCTTTATGACTAAAGTTTGTTATAGCTTGTAGTATTACAGACTAAAACTATTGCTGGGGTTTTGAAAAAAAAACAATGATGCCAAAAATTAGCCATTAACCATTAGCCATTGACCTTTAACCATTAACCGCCCCCTCCATCCTAGAAAGCGTAACACCCCTGAAATCCTCCGAAATCAAGTCATAATCACTATGCACATCCTTGCTGAACGAAGTAGTCAACACTCCCAGTCCCATACCTGCGGCACGTGCTGCCCTAACCCCCGCTGGAGCATCCTCAAAAACCCAACACTCCTCTGGCTCTAAACCCAACAGCTCGGCTGCCTTCAAGAAAATATCTGGCGCAGGCTTGGCACGCTCCACCAACCCAGAATGCGAAATTGCTGAAAAATACTTGCGAATACCCAACGCATCAAGCACAAAATCTACATTCTCGATAATAGCAGAACTACCCACCGACATCCGAATCCCATTAGAATGCAACTCTTCTAACAATTCCACCAGCCCAGCAGTGCCCTCAATGCTATCCTTATAGACCTCACGGTAGATTGCCTCCTTGTCATTGCCATACTTTTTGATTTCCTCCAGAGTGCACTCCCTGCCAAGTATTGCTGGAAAAATCTCATCATTCCCCATCCCATAGTACTGGCTCAAAAAATCATCACCGAAGTCCAACCCCACAGAGCGACACCACAATGAGAAAGCCTTTTCGTGCGCCTCTTTATTATCTACAAGAACGCCATCCATATCAAATATTACACCTTTAATTTTCATCTTTTTTAATTATTTTTTAGAAGTTACTTTAGATTCTTTAAATTCATTTTTACGCCCAAGGGAGCGTTTCTTACGGTGGAAGGTAATACCAAATCGGTGCGCCTCATCCCTTAGGTACATAATAGTACGTAGGGTTTCACCCTTTTTATCGAGATACAGAGGCGTTGGGTCGCCAATAAAGAATAGCTCTTCGAGCCGTTTTGCTAGCCCCACCACTGTAATCTTATCCTCAATGCCAAGCTCACAGAGTGCATTATAAGCATTACCAAGCTGCCCCTTACCCCCATCAATAACAATTAGTTGGGGCAGTTCCTTACCCTCGTCCAACAGTCGGCGGTAGCGTCTACTAACCACCTCTCGCATAGTTGCAAAGTCATCTGCACCCTCCACTGTTTTGATGTTAAAGTGGCGATACTCCCTCTTTGCAGGCTTGCCATCCCGAAAGACAACGCAAGCTGCTACGGCATACTCCCCACCCAAGTTCGAGTTATCGAAACACTCTATATGGCGTGGTTCGCACTTCAAGTTTAGCTCCCTCTGCATAGCCTGCATAAGCCTTGTGGAGTGAGCCTCTGGGTCACGTTTCTCGGTATTTTTTATCTTTTCGAGGCGGTAAAATTTAGAATTCTTTTCGGATAATTCCAGCAGGCGCACCTTGTCGCCACGTTGCGGAACGAAGCATCGCTTTAGAATTTCGCTATCACAATACTCCTGGCTAGCAAGGAATGGCACTACTATTTCGGGGGCAGTGAGTTCCAACTGTGAGAGCGCAAAGCCCAGCAGTTCCTCAGGTTTTTCGCCCAGTGCACCCTTTAGCTCAAAGCTATAACACCCAATAATTGCTCCCCCAACAACCCTAAGGAAATTGCAGTAACTAGCCTCACTATGGCTCAGTATGCTCACCACATCGAGCGTGCCGAGGTGATTGCTTACCACCACACTCTTTTCTTTGTAGTCATTGAGTGATAGTAGTTTACGCTTAATGCTTTCTGCCTCCTCGAAGTTCAGAATTGAGGCTGCCCCCACCATCTGTTCCTTTAGCTCACTCTGCACAGCACTAAAACTGCCTCGAAGTATCTGGCGTGCTTTATTGATGTAGCCGAGGTAGTGCTCCTCGCTTTCGAGCCCCTCGCAGCCACCACGACAGTGCCCCATATGAAACTTAAGGCATACTTTCAGGTTTCCTTTGGCTATGTTCTGTGGCGTGAGTTTATGTTTGCAGGTGCGTAGCGGAAAGAGCGAGTGGAGTAGTTTCAGTATAACCCTCTGCACCCCTACCGAGGCGTAAGGCCCGAAGTACTCCCCCTCGTTGATTTGTTGTTTGCGGCTAGAGATTATCCGAGGGAAAGGCTCTCTAGTAATGCATATCCACGGGTAAGTTTTAGAGTCTTTAAGCAGGATATTGTAGCGTGGTTGCAGCTCTTTGATAAGGTTGTTTTCGAGCAGCAGCGCATCACGTTCACTTTCGACCACGATATGTTCGATTTTGGCAATTTTCTTGACCAGTACCTTTACTTTAGCCGAGTGGTTTGCCGAATTGTTGAAGTAGGAGCTAACCCGTGAGCGTAGGTTGACCGCTTTGCCAACGTATATCACTTCACCAGAGGAGTCTAAAAATTTATAAACTCCACTACTTTGAGGCAATAGTGATGTATCCATAGTTAATTATCGTAGTTAATTTAGGGTTTACTCGTGTCATAGAGATTTGTGGTCGAAATTTTAGTCCGCATTTCTGTCATAATTTAACGAATTAATTATAGCTCTCTAATATTGAGGTAACTTCCGTTGGTGTGACTCTTGGGTAGATTTTCTCGCCAATCATCACCACTGGAGCAAGCCCACAGGCCCCCACGCAGCGTAGGCACGAGAGCGAAAACTTGCCATCAGGGGTAGTTTCGCCAACCTTGATGCCAAGTTGTGCAGCAATTTCGTTGAGCACTTCTTCAGCACCACGTACATAGCACGCTGTTCCCGTACATACATTTATCGGGAAACGCCCCTTTGGCTCCATTGTAAAGAGTGAGTAGAAGGTAACGACGCCAAAGACTCTAGAGACTGCAATGTGGAGCTGTTCGGCTACCACCTCTTGCACTTCACGTGGTAAGAATCCGAAGTGTTCTTGGATTTGGTGCAGAATGGTTATAAGTTCCCCTGGGTCGTTGTTGTACTTGCAGCATACTTCGGCGATAAATTTTCTGTCCTGTTGTTTTAGTACTTCGTTACACATTGCTGTAAGGTTAAAATATACGTATTGGAACACAAAAATAAGAATTTAAAGTTTTACTTCCAAATTTTTTGGTTATTGTTTCTAGCAGGCTTCCATAAAAAGTGTGAGGCGGTGGTGTCATAGACTTTTTTTATGATAAATGTTTGTTGTAGCTTGTAGTATTACAGACTAAAATGATTAAAGTTTTTTGGTTCTTTTGTGAACAAAAGAACGATGGAATCAGTCCGCTAGAGCAATAGCAAGGCGAATGCCTTGCCTAAAAATCAAAGACAAAAATCTTTCGGTTGTAAAACCGAAAGCTAGAGCAGACAATTCGACACGGGTCATTGCTTTAATTATATCTTGTATTAGGGGACTTCTAAAAACTGACCCCAATAAAATAAATATTAAATAAAATGGACTGACGATTACAGGTTTTGTATGCCACCAGGGCGATATTTTGGTTACTTTTTCACCTTTTTATGGTCGAATAGCCCGCTATTAGACCATAAATGCGGCAAAAAATTAACTCAAAATCTCATCCCAAATCCATACAAATCAGTTTTTAGAAGTCCCCATTATTTTAAACTAAGTCAAGAAAGTTTACTCTAACTCACTTTCTAAATATACTTGCAATTACGCTTTTTTTAACGTAACTTTGAAACTATAACAAACACTTGAAATATTGCTAACACTCACTGTGCCAATTACTTGAATAGTACTATTGGCTTTTAAATAATTTATGAACCAACGACGACTCGCCTTTTCCATAATTCTTGCATCAATCATTGTCATTATACTATCTCTTATTACACTAATCATACCTAACAGTAATACCAATTCGAAAAGTAAGATAGAATCTTTGACCATACCCATTAACTTTCTGATTGATAACTCCGCAAACGAACTCCCAGAAACCAAGAAACTTGATCGTGCTATCATAAACTTTATGCGTTACTGGGATCTTAAAGGCGCATCATTCGCATTGATGCGAGGCGACAGCCTACTCTATGCCAAAGGCTATGGGTATGCCAACAAAGAGCAGGAGCAGAGGTGCGATGTACACAACACATTCCGCATTGCCTCTATCTCAAAACTCATCACAGCAACCGCCATTATGAAACTCGCCGACGACAATATGCTATCACTTGATACTAAAGTCTTTGGGGAACAGGGGGTGCTTAATGATTCGCTATTCTTGGATTTCAATAATAAAAAGATATGTGATATTACAGTCGAGCACCTATTACGCCATACGGCAGGTTTTTCGACCCCCATCGGCGATGCCGCCTTTGCCAACTATAGTGTGTCGCAGACCATTGGCAAACCACTGCCACTTAGCCTAGATGATATGGTGCTTTACGCCACTAAAAATCGTATGCGTGCCGCCCCTGGGCAAAGATACGACTACTCTAACCTCGGGTATATTGTCCTTAGCAAAGTGATTGAAAAGGTTACAAGGCAGTCGTACGAAAGCTACGTACAGGACTCTATCTTAAAGCCTGCTGGGTGCTACGATATGTACATTGGTCGTAATTATCCAGAGGATAGGCGTGCCAATGAGGTGAATTATTACGAGGTCAAAGAGGCGGAAGCAGTCGATGCGTTTGATGGCAGCTCACGTACTGCTATGAAGAGTAATGGGGGCAATAATGTTACTTTATTGTCTGGTGCAGGCGGATGGGTCTCATCACCCGTAGAACTATTGAAATTTGTTGCCGCAATAAATGGGGAGGGTGAGGGTCGAGAGATACTCAGCTGTAAGGCTCGCTCAATTATGATTTACGAGGATGAGCACACAAAGCCGATAGGGTGGTCAAGTGTTAATGGAGGGGAGTGGATGCGTAGTGGTTCGATGTCTGGCACAACGGCATTGATTAAGCGGCAGAGTAATGGTTACACGTGGGTATTTGTGGCAAACACTTCGACTTGGGTAGGGCCTCGTCACAGCAAATATATTTCAGCGACTATTTCACGAGCGTTGAGTGGTGTAAGGGGGCTTCCTGAGCGCAATCTTTTCGAGAGCACTCCTAGTGATTCGTTGGGCAGTATGATTATACGGCTTTTAAATTTCAATGAGTTTTTGTTATAGATTTTTATAGTTCTATTGTAATGGTTTATTTTAGTCTGTAATAATACAAGCTATTTCAAACTAAATCATCTGGTGTGCCCAGTGGCACCAAAAAACTTTCATTATTTTAGCCCGTTATAATACAAGCTATAACAAACTCTCATCATAAAAAAAAACTACACCAACTCCAAACCCATTACATCAACACCCTTACGCAAATTTATTAACGCATAACGCATCCTTCCCAATGCCGTATTAATACTAACACCTGTCTGATCTGCAATCTCCTTGAAACTCAAATTCATAAAATGACGCATCATTACCACCTCTCGCTGCTCCTCTGGCAACGTATCCACTAGCTGCTTAAGCTGAGAACCTGTCTCCTCCAAAATAATATCACGCTCCGCATTCGTAGCATACTCCCCACCCCTAGAAAAAAGTATCTCCATAGTCCTATCCTCTGCACCAACCTCCTTGCGACGCTTGCCAGCACGATAATAATCAATCACCATATTATGCGAAATACGCAGTACCCACGACAAAAACTTACCATCCTCGCTATACTTACCACGTTTAATAGAATCAATTACCTTAATAAAGGTATCCTGAGTAATATCATCAGCCACAGCACCATTGCGCACTTTGCTTTGCACATAGTTAAAGACCGCTGGGCGGTGAAGTTCAATAATTTGTTCGATTGCGCCACTCTTTCCCTCAAGATACTCTTTGAGCAGGACTCCACTGAGTTGTTCACTGCTACGATTTGCATTTTTTTTCATTCTACTCTTCAGTTTTTAATTATTTTAATTCAGTACTCTCAGCTACCAATAAAATAGCAAGGGTAAAAAATCCTTTTCATCCGTTTTTAGTTAAAGTAGAAGTCTATTCTCAAATGGCAAATTTTTGGTTTTTAGTGGTTAAAAAATTACATTGGCAAAGTATCACATACCGTACCATAATGCAAATATAGCAAAAAAATGTTACTTCAACACTTTTTTGCTATATTTTTTTGATTTTTTATGCAGAAAGGGTAATTTTACCCACACATAGATGCATAAGAAAGACTATTCGTCGAGCATACTCGATACCAGAACACGACCACAGTATTCACATACTATGACCTTTTTGCTAGCCTCAATATCAATACGTCTTTGAGGAGGAATGCGGTTGAAGCATCCGCCACAAGCATCTCTTTCGACAGTAACAACGGCAAGTCCATTTCTAGTATTCTTGCGGATTCTAGTGTAAGCAGTAAGCAGTCTTTCGTCGATTTTAGTGCTAATTCCTTCAGCCTTAGCATTAAGTGCAGTAAGTTCTTCGGCACTCTCACTATCAATACTCTCTAGTTCCGTTCTTTTAACTTCAAGTTCGTGTTTTTTATGTTCAAGGATTTCGGCTGCTTCCTCCACCATTTTCTTTTTAGCACGAGACTCCGCATTAAATTCTTTAATACGTTTTTCGCAGAGTTCGATTTCAAGGTTTTGGTACTCAATTTCCTTACCAAGCGATTCGAATTCACGATTATTACGCACCTCTTGTTGTTGTTGTTCGTATTTAGTGATAAGGATTTTAGCCGATTCGATTTCTTCTTTTTTTGCTTTAGCAGCAGCGTGCGCATCTTCAGCCTCTTTTTGGTAGCGATTCATTTGGCTCTTAGCACCCTCAACAGCATTTTCCATATCTTCGACCTCTTCAGGTAGTGACCCTTTAATCTTTTCGATTTCGTCACGACGGCTGTCAACTTGTTGTAGCGCATAGAGTGCAGTAATTTTTTCGGCTGTAGAGAACTCTCTTACCTCAGAATTCTTTTTGTTTGATGTTTCTTTTGTTGCCATTTTTTGAAAGTATATTGCTTAAGGGGACTTCTAAAAACTGATTTGTATGATTTTGGGATGATATTTTGAATTAATTTTTTGCCGCATTTATGGTCTAATAGCGGGCTATTCGACCATAAAAAGGTGAAAAAAGAATAAAAATATCGCCCTGGTGGCATATAAAACCTAATTTAGTTGTCCATTGTTTAATTATAAATTTAGTAGGGTCAGTTATTAGAAGTCCCCTTAACTATATGCAGGTTATGGGGTTAAATCTAATTTTTAGCGGTGCAAAGGTAGGTATTTTTTTTGATATTTCACGCTCAAAAATCTCAAGAGTGCAAATTTCGCTCTCGTAGTGTCCAAAATCAAAGAGAGAAAGCCCCTTTGCTGCGCACTCTTCGAAGTTATGGTACTTCAAATCGCCACACAAATATGCATCCACCCCTGCCTTAGTAGCTTCTTCGATAAGTCCCCCTCCCGATCCGCTACACAGCGCAACTCGGCTGATAGCCTTACCACAGTCACTAAAACGTAACTTCTCGATATTTAGTACGCTCTTTATGTGACCAGCAAGCTCCGAGGCACTAAGTGGCTCAGGCAGGTAGCCATAACGCCCCAGCCCAGCATCTTCGATGAGTGGCTTAGGACATAGCACACCACAGTTTTGTAGCCCAAGCATCTCACACAGTGCGTCATTGATACCACCCTTGCAGCTATCCAGCGAAGTGTGAGCACTATATATCACCAAGTCATTTTTGATTGCACGCTCAATGATACGAGAAACAGGAGTCACACCTGTAAAGTTCTTCACCCCGTGAATAATCATCGGATGGTGGGTAATCAACAAATTAGCCCCACTGAGTATAGCTTGCTCCACTACATACTCATTCACATCGAGGCTTAGTGCCACACCCGTGCACTCCCTAGAGAGAGAGTAACCGAGTTGCACACCGCTATTATCCCAGCTCTCTTGAAGCTTTAAAGGTGCAAAGTCTTCGATAATATCTATAAATTCTTGAATCGTTGTCATTCTTATGGGGACTTCTAAAAAAGTGTTAGTTGGGTAATTCGGCTATCTTCAATATCTTCTTGCTCTTCATCTGAGCTATAATCATCTTCGAGTATCTTTTTGATACGCTCCATATCAATATCCTCACTATCCTCAAAGCTCAACTCTGTTAGCCCAACGTCCTCATCTCGCTGCTCCCCATAAACCACAATAGTCGAAGATATATTTTGCTGCTGTTCTTTAGCCTTAATTTCGGCAGTTTCGATCTCTTGGCGGATTTCCAGCAGCGTTGCTCTGATTCTATGGAGAATCTCCACCATATTCATCTCGCTTTTTGCGGCCACTTTGCGTTGCATCATAAAGGTTTCAGCCCCCGAGATAGTCATCCTCTTTTCCTTAACAAGGTGATAAATCAGCTTTAGATTCTCCAGATCGCTTGTGGTAAAGAGTCTATTACCCTTAGCATTTTTACGAGGAGAGAGCACCTTGAAGCGTTTTTCCCAATAGCGTACCGTAGAGGCAGGCAGGTCAAACATCTCGCAGATTTGCCCCATTGTATAGTATATGCGTCGTGCTTTAGCCATTTTTAGTTACCGTATCGTTATTCTTGCAAATGTAATATTTTTTTGTTAGCTTTGCAAAACATTAGATATAATTTAAATAACTTTTTCTGGTTTTGACTACAAATTTTGTGCTAGAGGGGCGTGTAAAGCAGGGAATGAGGATTGGCAGAACCTTAGGGTTTCCCACTGCGAATATCGAACTTAGAGAATGTGGCGTGAAATTTGGAGTATATGCTGCACGGATACTTATTTCAGGGGAGTGGCACTATGGGGTGCTATCGGTAGGGATCAAACCCACCATTGCCGAGGGGCAAAAACCCATTGCAGAATGCCATATCTTTGACTTTCAAGGAGATATATACAATAAAACAATAACTGTCGAAACACTTGCTTTTCTGCGTAAGGAGCAAAAATTCAGCTCGCTCGATGAACTACGGAACCAAATCCAACTTGACGTACAAAAAACACAAACCATAATAACAAATTACAAAACCACTATGAAAAAATCAGTGAAAGGTACTCGTACCGAAAAAAACTTGCTCGCTGCATTTGCAGGAGAATCTCAGGCTCGCAATCGCTACACTATGTACGCTAAACAAGCTAAAAAAGATGGTTATGAGGTGATTGCTAAGTTCTTCTTGGAAACTGCTGAGAACGAACGTCAGCACGCCAAACAATTCTTTACTTTCTTGGAGGGTGGAATGGTTGAAATCACTTCGACATACCCTGCTGGCGTAATCGGCACTACTATCGAGAATCTACGTGAAGCGGCTCAAGGTGAATATGACGAATGGTATGAACTCTACCCTGCTGCTGCTGATATTGCACAAGAGGAGGGTTTCGAGGATATTGCGCTGAAATTCCGCCAAATCGCTACTATCGAAAAGCATCACGAGGAGCGTTACCGTGGGCTACTTGCTACTGTAGAGGCTGAGGCTTTCTTCAAAAAAGAGGAGGAGCAAATCTGGCGATGTAGAGAGTGCGGATATGAGCACGTGGGAACCGATGCACTTGAGATGTGCCCAGTGTGTAGCCACGCTCAACCTTTCCAAGAGATTAAGTGTGATAAATACTAATAGAAATTTCCCTTTAGGGGAGAGGGATTCTGATTGCTTCCCTCTCCCCTTTAATGTGTGTAGAAAAGTAAGTATGGAAAAATTTAAAGTGGTCGGCGATGTAGTGATACGCTACTCTCGCTACGGAAAGGGTGATATTACAACGGTACTGCTGCACGGGTATGGTGCAAGCCTCGATGTGTGGGAGAGTTTCGGCGGACAGCTGGGCAAAAGTCGTGACGTACTAGTGCTCGACCTCCCTGGTAGTGGAATATCTACTGACGGTGGCAGGGAGCGTCTTGATATGAGCTTTATGGCAAGCGTCACGTCACAACTAATCAGTGACCTTGGTATCGAGAGCTACGAGCTTGTGGGGCACTCTATGGGAGGTGCTGTGGCAGTTGCTCTGCTGGAGATTGACGGGGCGAAGGTGCGAGAAATTACACTTCTGCACTCTCTACCAATGGGTAGCAGCATTAAGGGTAAGGAATCCACCCAGCGTGAGATAGCTCTACTGGAGGCAGGCAAACGTGAGATGTTGGCTATGACCAATCCATCGAAGGGCTTTGCCCCACAGAACCTCAAGAAGTGTGAGGATGCTATCGAGGAGAAAATCGAGCAGTTTATGATGAGCGAGGAGACCTCTTTGATTGCCACACTCAAGGGGTTGTTGGCGTGCGAGGATCGCAGCGATGTTCTAAAAAAATATAGGGGGCGTGTAACCTTTGTCTTTGGGGAGTTCGATCCCTATATATCAAGCGACAAGTGGGATATAATTCGTTCGGAGTTTGAGAGTGCTCGCATTGAAATCTTCGAGAATTCTGCCCACCACTGTTTTATCGAGGATCAGGAGCGCACCCTCTCACTCTTCGAGTTAGCGATATAACATTAGGGGACTTCTAAAAATTGATTTGGTGGATTTGGGATGAGATTTTGAGTTGAGTTTTTGCCGCATTTTCTCTCTAATAGCCCCGCTATTCGAGAGA
>JAWXTM010000037.1:0-17452 GCA_044433505.1 Rikenellaceae bacterium | reverse complement strand
TTCATTATTTAGTTGTAAATACTACAAGCTCAAACTAAAGCAATACAATAGTGCTCTAGCTTTGGGGGTTTGGAAAAAAATCTTCGATTTTTTTGTTTGTCGTTCCTCCAAACCCCCAAAAACTTTTTATTGGGGTTTGTACTAGCTTTCGGTTTTACAACCGAAAGATTTTTGTCTTTTGATTTTTAGGCAAGGCATTCGCCTTGCTATTGCTCTAGCGGACTGATTCCATCGTTCTTTTGTGAACAAAAGAACCAAAAAACTTTCATTACTTAGTTTGTAATAATACAAGCACTAACAAACTTTGGTTATCTGGTGTGTCTAGCGACACCACTCTACATCAACTCATCTTCAATGATCGATTCAAACTCGCTGCGACTCAAACCTCCCTCATTCGAAAATGCCTCGCCACCAACTGGGAAAAAAACAAGAGTAGGAACTACACTCACCTCAAACATTTGAGCTAATTCAGGCTCTTGATCAATATCTACTTTATAAATTACAATATCACCTTTATACTTCTGTGCAAGTGCATCAAGTACAGGTGAAAGCTGTTGGCACGGACCACACCACGAAGCTGTGAAATCCACAATCGCAGACTTATCTCCCCTATACTCCCAATACTCGCTATCTGAATTTGGATCAGAAACTCTCTCTACAAAATCATCATAACTAATATACTCAACCTTGCCCGTAGCTTTGGTCTTGTAGTCAGCCTTAGTATTTGTAGTTTTGTTGGTCTTACCATCTTTTTTCTGGTCAGCAGGTGCGCTACCGCAACTCTGTAGAACAAGGCAAATTGCCACTGCTAAAATTAGGGTTAATTTTTTCATACTTTTTTTTATTTATTGGTTAATTAGTGATTTATCTCCAACTCCTGATCATAAACAAGTGAATCAGTCCAAATAGTTCCAAACGCCCAAAGAGCATAAGTATAGAGAGCCACACCTTAATGACAGGGTTGAAGAATTCCATATTAGCTAGGTTTGATACCTTACCAAATCCTGGGCCAACATTGCCAATCGAGGCAACTGTTGCACTAAAAGATGTCATTAGGTCTATATCAAAGAGAGTAAGGAATGCTGTAGATATTACCACCGCCACTAGATAGAACCCAATCAGGACTGTAGCCATTTGTATTGCTTGGTCATCTTGGGCATATCCGCCTAGTTTCACACGCCTTACAGCATTAGGGTGTTGCATCTTTAGCACTCTGAGCTTTATGGATTTTAACAGCAAGAGCACTCTGTCGGCCTTAAGCCCCCCAGTGGTAGAACCTGCCATAGCACACTGCATACTCAGCACGATAAGTAGTAGTACAGAGAATGGCGGCCAGAAGGCATCATTTGCCGAGGCAAAGCCAGTGGTAGTACCGTAGCTAATGGTCTGGAATATACCATATCTCAGCGATGAGCCTATATCGTCATAATTTCCTGAGAAGAATAGGTTTAGTGCAATAAGCGCCCCTCCGATTATCATTGTGAGGAAGTAGTAGCGTGAGACTTCGTTTTTCCACATTGAGGTTCCTTTGCCAGTAATTGTGGAGTATATCAGCCCGAAGTGAACCCCAGCGAGCAGCATAAAAATCATAATAATAATCTCTATAGCAAGGGAGTTATAGGCCATTATCGAGAGATTTTTGTTCGAGAAGCCGCCCGTTGCCATTGTCGAGAAGGAGTGAGTAATGGCATCGAATAGGCTCATTCCAGCAAACCTTAGCAGTACTGTTTCGAGCAGCGTTAGTCCGACATATACAATTAAGATAATGCTTAGTATTTTGCGAGAGTTATAGCGAAAGTTATCCTTTGCCATACTTGATATTTCCACCGATGAGAGTGTAACCCGTTGCCTACCAACCGAAGGCAGTACAACCAGAGTGAAGAGCACGACTCCGACCCCGCCAATCCAGTGTGTCGAGGCTCTCCAAAAGAGTAGCGAATGGGGTAGTGCTTCCACATTGTTTAGTATCGTGGCTCCCGTGGTGGTAAAGCCCGAGGTACTCTCGAACCAGGCATCGACCAGCGAAAATTCCCCTCCCCACACCACATAAGGCAGCATCCCCATCAGGCAGGACGTTATCCACGAAACTATCACTATAATATACCCATCCTTGGAGGTTAGAGTAGCCTTTGATGGCACGTATATCATAGGGAATAACCCAACTGCAACAGTAATAATAAAGCTCAGCATCAGAGGGAAAGTCCCTGTATCAACGCCATAGAAAAGCCCTATTACTGCGCTGAGCAACATAAAGGCGGCGTTGAGTAGCAACACCATCCCAACATATCTTATTATGTATGCTGTCTTCATATATTACATTCCAGCGTCACCTTCAAAGAGGTAGGCGTATTTGTAGAGCAGCTCTATTTGGTTGTATCCCTCAACAAGCGAAAGTAGTGTGTATAGGTTGTGAGTGCTGTCATCAATTTTACCGCTAAGCGAGCTTTTGTGGCTAGCAGAGGTAAATGACGAGTAGTAGTTAATTTCAGCAATCATCTCCTCGATAAACTCTTCGACCAGTGCATTTGCTTTATCGTAAGCACCATTAGCGTAGTATTCGTTAATGATGTTTAGCAGTTGGTCGTCGTAGCCGAGTGCCGAGGTTGGCATCTCTAGCATAGCACGGTCAAGTACTTCGATAGCACGAGTTGAGTCACCTTGTTTAGAGAGTTCGTAGGCAAGTTGCGCAAAGGTATTGCGGAACTGCGTTGTGGTAAAGACGTTGCGAACAAATTGGTCAACATAGACTCCATCCTTAAGCCCACCATACTCAAACTTATTGATAAGATTGTCGTAGAGTAGTTCTGTGTCAATTCTAGCAGTAGAGTTATTTTTGGTAATGCTATGGCGAATTGGCACTAGGCGGTATGCCGCACCATCTTGTTGTAGGTACGAGAAGGCGTTGTTATTTGAGTAGCCCACCAAACCGAGGTCAGATGCTCCCGCAGCCGAGGTAAAGTATATTGGGCGAGTCCAGTCGTTATTTGCAATAATATCGAGAAGAATCATATCGCCAATACCCAGATATTTATCCTTTAGTTGCAGGTAGATAGTATCTTCAACGAGATGCATATCCTCTGGTTTCACGATGCCACTTTTCAGCACATTTTCTTTGTTCACTGGCAGAGCGATACGGCTAGATGGTATAAGGTCATACGCCTCTCCACCTTGAGTATAGAGTTTGGTGTGCGAGGCATCGGAGTTTACAACCGACATTACCTCTTTAGCTGTCCATACCTTGCCCGATGGGTGCTTCATATCATCCACGATAAAGGTAGGCGAACTTTTGCCCTTGTACTTTGAGCGAGGTAGGGTAATAGGCAGTGCTTCGCTCTCGTTACTCTTGATTCGCATTTGGTCGATATACCAGTCACCCGAGATATACGAAGCGTTCATAACCCTTACGTCAGGGCGAATTTCTTCAACCTCTTGTGCATACCATACAGGGAAGGTATCATTATCCCCAAAGTTAATAAATATAGCATTCTCTGGAGCAACGCTAGTGAGGTAGTTCCAGCCCATATCACGAGCAATAGTGCGGCCGCTTCTGTCGTGGTCATCCCAGTTCTGAGCCACAAGTATTAGTGGCACTGATGCGCTCAGTACAAAACCTATTGCTACGGCAGCCTTTGCAGGTACTTTGCTCTTTCTTAGTTTTTCGCAGAGAGCCATTGCCCCAAGTCCGATCCAGATGCAGAAGGCGTAGAACGAGGCTGCATAGGCGTAGTCACGTTCACGAGGCTGCGAAGGGGTTTGGTTTAGGTATAGGATAATAGCGATACCCGTCATAAAGAAGAGCAGCGAAATTATCAAAAAGCCCTTGCCATCACGCTTAAGTGAGAAGAAGAAGCCAATAAGTCCGAGTATTAGGGGTAGGAAGTAGTATGTGTTACGCCCCTTGTTATTGGCGAGTACAGGAGGTAGATTATCCTGAGGTCCGAAGAACATCTCGTCGATAAAGGTAATACCCGATAGCCAGTTACCAGTGGTAGGGCCATCATTTTGCATATCGTTTTGGCGACCCACGAAGTTCCACAGGAAGTATCTCCAGTACATATGGTTCATTTGGTAGCCAAAGAAGAAGCCAAGGTTTTCGCCAAAGGTAGGCACAGTGACAAATTCTCCACGTGAGTTCTTGACCTTGCGACCAGTGGTAGCACCCCACGCTTTGTATTGGTTCTTGTGACTATCTGAGTACATACGAGGGAAGAACATAGTAGTTGCATCGTCGTATTTTATTTCGCTAACGTAGCTATATTTTTTGTATTTACCATCCTCGTCCACGTAGTAGCTATCACTATAGATATAATCTTCGGGAGTTGAGGCATAGCTCTGACCCCAGATAAGTGGGCGGCTACCATATTGCTCACGGTTCAAGAATGATAGTAGTGCATAAGGATTGTCAGGTTGGTTGGAGTTCATTGATGGGTTTACGCTCGAACGAATAAGCACAACGCCGTATGTCGAAAAGCCAATAACCACCATCATTGCTGAAATCAGGATAGTGTTCCATCCCTCTTTCTTTGCCTTTATTGTGTAGTATATGCCATAAGCCAGTGCAGCTAGTACCAAAATAATAAAGACAGTTAGCCCCATATTCACAGGCGCACCAAAGCTGTTGACAAATATTCTATCTACAAATGCACCGATGCTTACAACCGTTGGTGTTAGCGAGTAGAAGATACCCGTTAGTGCAACTCCCACGGCAGCAGGTTTCCAGAGTCTTTTGTATGGTTTGGCAGGGAATTTTCTAAAGTAATAGATAAATACTAGAGCAGGAATAGCTAGTAGGTTCAGGATGTGCGCACCGATAGAGAGCCCCATCATATATGAGATAAAAATCAACCAACGTGTCGAATCTTTGCTATCAGCGACGCTCTCCCAGCGGAACATAGCCCACACTACAATAGCGGTAAAGAGTGACGAGAGGGCATATACCTCAGCCTCCACTGCCGAGAACCAAAAGGTGTCGGTAAAGGCATAAGCAAGCGAGCCAATCGTGGCTGCTACCATAGTGGTAAGTACTTGAGGTTGAGTGAGTTCTTCAGCTCTTTTGCGATAGATTTTACGAGCAAGGTTAGCAATAGTCCAAAACAAAAATGCTATACACAGAGCACTTTCCAGAGCCGAGAGCATATTAATGGCATAGCCAACGTTCTCTGGCGAGCCAGCGAACATAGCACCGATTCTATTAATCAAAAAGAAGAGTGGTGTTCCAGGGGGGTGACCCACTTCCAACTTATACGAAGTTGCGATAAATTCTGGACAGTCCCACAGCGATGCAGCAGACTCTACGGTGAGTCCGTACGTCAACATTGCTATGGCAAAGACCACCCAGCCAATAATTAAGGAGTATTTACGAAATTGTGTCATCTGTTATTATGCTTTCTTGTCGTTAAAAAATTTTCTTTGGAAGAGTATCAAATAGAATGCTGCAATGGTAATATAACTGTCCGCAAGGTTAAATATTGCATTGAAGAATGTAAAGTTTTCGGTTTCGATAATTGGGAAGTAGAGCATATCGACTACTTTGGCGTGCATAAAGGTTGAGTAGCCTTCGCCCCACGGCACAAGCGTTGCGACTTGGTATGGGGTAGATTCCGAGAATATCAGACCGTAGAATGCTGAGTCCACTACATTGCCGATAGCACCCACTAGCACCATAACGAGTGCTATGAGAACGCCCTTTGGTGCGCCACGTTTTTGGAGTCTATATATCCAGATAAACAGTGCAATAGAGGCAGCTACTCTAAAGAGGCTAAGGGCGAGTTTTCCCCATTCTCCGCCGAGTTCCATTCCCCACGCTGCGCCAGCATTTTCCACAAAGTGGATATTAAACCAATCGCCTAGCACTGGTATATTCTCACCAATGGTCATAGTAAGTTTAATTACGATTTTGCTAGCTTGGTCAGCTACCAGGAGCAGCACCCCAATAATCATTAAATATTTTGTCTTCACTCTTTAGCTTTTTTTATGTGTAATATTGGGCAAATATAGCGTTTTTTTTTGATATTTCTTGCATTTATATCTATCTTTGTCTACATTTAATAACTATACATTATGAAAAGTTTCGGAAGCGATAACCATTCGGGGATTCATCCCAATATTCTTCGTGCCATTGAGCGTGAAAACTTTGGACACGATCTTGCTTATGGCGATGATAGTGCCACCCAAAGAGCTAAAGAGCTTTTTGGCAAATTGTTTGGTAGAGAGGTTGGGGTTTACTTTGTCTTTAATGGAACGGGGGCTAATGTATTGAGTCTTAGTTGCGGTATGGAGTCTTATCATTCGGTTATATGTGCTAGTACTGCCCATATAAATGTTGATGAGTGTGGTGCGCCAGAGAGGCAACTCGGATGTAAGGTGATCTCTGTAGAATCTACCAATGGCAAACTCACTAAAGAGGCTATATTACCACACCTCACTAATTTCGGCTTTGAGCATCATAGTCAGCCACGTTTCTTGTCTATAGCACAGTCCACGGAGCTTGGTACGCTTTACACTATTGAACAGATAAGGGAGCTTAGCGAGCTGGCGCATAGCTATGGTATGTACTTGCACCTCGATGGGGCAAGGATTGCCAATGCGGTGGCGGCGATGGGTGTGGAGCTTTCAGAAATGACCTGTGGAGTGGATGTGATGAGTTTCGGAGGAACTAAGAATGGAATGATGATGGGCGAAGCTGTCGTAGTGCTAAATCCCGAACTAGATAGGGCTATGAAGTATAAACGTAAACAATCTATGCAACTCTATTCTAAGATGCGCTTTGTTGCTGCTCAATTTATAGAGTATTTAAGCGATGGGCTATGGTTAAGTCTTGCCAGTAACTCCAACAAGATGGCAAAACTTCTTGAAAACAAAATTGCACCCTATGTTGAGATTACTCAACCTGTTGAGGCAAATGCTCTTTTCTGTATTATGGATAAAGAACTCTATAAAAAGATGTTGGAGGACTATTTCTTCTATGAGTGGGATGCTGAGCGTGGGGAGGTGCGGTTGGTCTGTAGCTTCGATACCACTGAACACGACATTGAAAATTTTGCAAACACACTAATATCTCTACTATAATGAAAAACTTTTTACTACTCTTTTTTGTAGCCATAATGGTTGGCTGCGCAACTGTTGAACATCCAGCAATGATTCTAACTGATGTGCCTGAACGCCCTGCGGGTCAGCAGGATATGGTGGGCTTTGCAGCCGAGCCACTCTCTAAGGTCAGGGTAGGAGTCATTGGGCTTGGTATGCGTGGTTGGGGAGCGGTCTACCGCCTATCGAATATCGAGGGTGTGGAGATTGTAGCACTCTGCGATGTGGAGCGTGACAGAGCTGAAAGAGCCGCAAAGACTCTCACTGATAGCGGATTAAATGAGCCAAAAATCTTTGCTGGTGATACCGCAGTTTGGCGTGAACTCACTGCTATGGAGGGTATTGATTTGGTCTATATTGCAACACCGTGGGATTCGCACGCTACCATTGGAGTGCAGGCTATGAATGATGGCAAGCACGTGGCAATCGAAGTGCCTGCTGCTATGAGCCTATCGGAGATTTGGAGTCTTATCAATACTTCGGAGCGTACACGCAAGCACTGTATGCAGCTCGAAAATTGCGTCTATGACTTCTTCGAACTTACTACCTTGAATATGGCACAAGAGGGGCTTTTTGGCGAAATATTGCATACCGAAGGGGCTTATATACATAATCTCGAACCATTTTGGGCTGACTATTGGAATGATTGGCGTTTGCAATATAATATTAATCACTATGGCGACCTATACCCAACACACGGTTTGGTGCCAGTGGCATTGGCTCTAGATATGCACCGAGGTGATAGGATGGAGTATTTGGTATCGTTGCAGACAAAGACTGTCTGCATTCCAGAGTTTATTGAGCGCACTCAGGGGCGTGATGTCTCTAAGGACTTTAAGAATGGGGATCATACCATAACTCTCATTAAAACCGTTGGTGGCAAGACTATCAACATTCAGCATAATGTTGCCACTCCACGACCATATAACCGTATGTATCAACTAACAGGCACAAAGGGTTTTGCCAACAAATATCCCGTCGAGGGTCTAGCTTTGACCAAGGCATCGTTTGGTGGACAGGATGCAGTAGAGTCTATGAGCCACGAGGATTTGAGTGGTCACGGGTTTGTATCGCAAGATACCTTTGACTCTTTGTTTGTGGCATATCAGCACCCTATTGTAAATGACCAGTTACTTGAAATGGCTAAAAAAGTTGGTGGACACGGCGGTATGGACTTTATTATGGACTATCGCCTGATTTATTGTTTGCGCAATGGTTTGCCATTGGATATGGATGTTTATGACCTTGCCGAGTCGTGTGCTCCGATTGAGCTGTCGTCAATTTCCTTGACCAATGGCTCTATGCCAGTAGCCGTACCAGACTTTACTAGAGGAGGGTGGCAGAAACTAGATGGCGTGCAATTTCATTTATAGGAAGATGTATGATCGTAAGAGAGCGAATTACTGGGCTTAGTTCCAGATATTTTAATGAGATGTGGGGTTTATATCAGGCTTCTTTCCCAGAGGAGGAGAGGCGTGATATGCCCTACTTTCTTGCCACTATTGCCATTGATAGTTGCCATCTAGAGGCATTGCTTCGAGATGGTCGTTTTGTGGGTATGCTATGTTGGTGGAAGCTGGATAGTTTCTGTTATATAGAGTATTTAGCACAGACCCTAGTCTTCGAGGTGGCGGACTTGGCAAAGAAATTTTGCAAAGTTTTATAGCTGAGAATAAGAGCAGTAAGATAGTGCTAGAGGTGGAGCACCCAGAAAGTGAAATTAATTGTCGTAGGATAGGTTTCTATGAGCGGTTGGGTTTTGTACAAAATAGCGAGTACGACTATTCGCACCCTTGCTACACACGTGGTAGCAAGTCACGCATTTCACTACTATTAATGAGTCTTTCGGAGCGGCTAACAATAGCCGAGTATGAGTCATTTTGCAGAGAGTGTTTCAGCACTGTACACTTCTAGAAATTACTCTACTTCTGAGCTAATTTCAACGCCAAGAATATGTAAATCCTCTATTCCTGAAAACTCAGTTGAGCACTCACTAATCCAACCATTGACTTGGTTTACTCCAGTGTAAACCTTTATAAAATCTACTCCAGTGAGTTCCACTGAATTGCCACTAGCGTCCACTGCCCAACTAATGTCAATAGCCGAACCATCCTCGCTATTGGTGTCATTATCGGCATATCCGTACCCAAATTTATAGAGCACATAGTTATTACTACTAGTCTCAATACCATTTTGGGGGAGTCTACTTCCGCTAAAGGTCAAGGAGCTATCCTCTACCCACTCTGGGAAGTAGGGTTGAGTATAGAAGGTGCTTTTAGGGATATATCCTTCGCCACCTTTATTATCGACCCAGCGGATATAGGTGCTAAATTCGTCAAGGTTTTCAGGTTCAGTTTCGGGCTTATAGTAGGTTATTGAATAGTCTGAGTAGAAATTCATATCATTGCCAGCCTCTAGTGCCATTGAGTACCAGCTCTCGGCAGTTGGGTCATTGTGCGCACTGCCAGCAATCTCGTACCATTCATCCTCATCGGGCACGCCGTTTTTATTGGCATCATAGGCAACCATAATTATTCCAGCCTCGCAGCTACCACCCAGTGGTGTGGTATCCCCATAAAAGGCATTCCCAAGTACTCTAAAGTCACGAAGTCCCTCTTTATTTTCGATAGTGTGGTCAAAACCCACTATAACGTACCCACCATAACCGCCCAGAGAGACTGTTTGTTGATTGTTATTACCCACCATACTTAGCACCTTTTCGTTGATACTTTGCTGAGTATCACCATCCTCGTAGAGTGGTAGCTTGTTGGTGTATTGCCCTGCGGCAGGCATATAGTCTAGCACTTGGGTGATATAGGCAGTGGCATCTTCTTGGGGCTCGACTACTTCCTCTTCGATAACCCTAACGCTCGAAAGGTAGCTAAACTCCAGCTTGCCTTGTGTAGCAACCAGTGTAAGCTCAAAGACTCCGGCACTTTCCATCATATACTCTAGATTCTTTGTCGCTGCAATTTTATTCCCATCCAAAAGCCAAGAGTAGTCAACATTTTCATCCGAAAGTGATACGACTTCAACTCTGAGTAACTGACCTACTAAAACCTCAAAGCCACCGTCTGTTTCACCGACTATTTTGACATCCTCTTGGCTAAGGACATAGGGAACATCAGGCTCTGCAGTGCCTGTATTTTGTGTATTGCAAGATATAATTAATATTGCAAGGAGTGCTAGTGCTATATTTTTCATCTATTCGAGGGGCTTTAGAGGTTTGGTTGTAAAGGCAATCTGGGATGGAATATCACCTGTGGTGACACTCCATTTTAAGACACCTTCTGGTGTGTAGCAGTATAGTTTGCCAGGGGTGACGTAATCCTTTGCATCGGTAATGAAAATCTCCTGAGTTTCGGGATTTACCGCCACTGAATAAGGCATAACTAGGTTGCTTTGAGTGCCATCGGTGATAAAGCTCTCAGACACAATGCTCTTTGACTCTGTATCGAGCAGTGCATAACTTGCTGTATTACTGCTAGTGGTATAGCTCCACGAGGTGCTAATGACATAGAGCGAGTCCCCAGAGCGGCACATTCCATTATTTGGAATATCGAGTACTGAAGTAACCTCATCATTTTGGCTATTAATTACATAGGTCTTAGATTCAATATCATAAAAATCCCCACGTGACGATACCCAAATATTGCCATACGTGTCTAGTTCCATACCAAAAAGATTTATAGCGACCTCTATTTTTTTTGTTTCGGTAAAGCTATTCAAATCAATTACCGAAACGGTAGTGTCGTAGTTTGGTACACGGTATCCCCCTGAGTTAGCAACGTAGAGTTTATCACCTGCCACGACCATCTCTTCGGGTTGGTAGCCCACGGTGCACTCTGCTACGACTTGAAGGGTAGCGGTATCAATTTTAGCAACATATCCAAGCCTTGAGTTAGGGTCAAGCTCCACTGCTCCAGCGTAAGAACTAACGTAGGCATACCCCCCCTCAAAGGCTATAAAGCGGCAGTTAGGCACTGTTACAGCTCCAATATGCCCAGCTGTTTCCACATCCATCACCTCGATAAGATTCGAGCAATTTATCACCGCATAGAGCCTATCGCCATAGATTTTTAGGTCATTGCCAACATCCCCAAGTTCCATAGCAACGGTTGGGTTACGCTCGGCAAAGATATTTTTAGAGTATATGCCCGACTCATAGTCAAAGTAATCAAGGGTGGCTTTATTGCTCCCCATATTACCCTCGTTGAGCAGAAAGAACCCCTTTACCTCCCCCACGTTTGGGTCGGGATAGATAACCTCTTGCTGGGTTGAGGGGATAATATCTGGCTCGACTCTACATCCAACGGTGCAGAGCAAGGCTACCACTAGTAGTGATATTTTTGAGAGATTCATCATAATAAAAAATTTGCTTTGAGTTTATAGTTAATTCCAGGCATAGGGTAGCACTGCACCACTTCGTACTGTTGGTTCAGCAGGTTATTGACCTCGGCAGTGAGGCGTAGTTCTTTGTAGCCACCCAGTGGTATATTTTTCGATAGCGAAATGTCGTGGGTGTACCACGCAGGGGAGTAGTTCTCAGGGATATTTGCCACCGACTCATACCTCTCTCCTGTATAGATAAAACTATAATTAAAACCCCAACCACGGTACTGCGCCCCTGCAATCACACTTCCGCTGTGCCACGGGATATAGGGGATTTGTCCGCCATAGTACTCACTCTCTGGGTCAGTAAAGTCCTGTGCCTTTTGGTAGGTGTAGTTCAGGCGAGTGGAAATATCCACATTCCCCACTTTCCAATAGCCTTGCACCACGGCATCAATACCACGAATCTCTACATAGCCGAGATTGAGCATAGTCCAGCGAAATTGGTTGGAGGTAGGCATTGCTATAATTTTATTGTCGACTTGGTTGAAGTATGCGTCCACTTGCAGTTCGAACCTACGGAGCCATTTTTCTGAAAAGTTCACCCCATACCCCACGCCAAGGTTATATTGAGTAGCGAACTCAGGCTCTAACGATATATTACCAATAAAGGTGTAGTAGAGGTCATTGAGCGTTGGCATACGAAAGACCCTTTTGTAGAAGGTACGAATGTTTAGTTCAATATCATCGAAAGGGCTGTATGATGCAACTATGGTCGGGGTAAATATGCTTTTGTTTTCGGCAGCCTGAGAGCCCTCTAGCTCTGTTTGATCTACCACAAAGGTATGGAGCAAGCTCCCCTGAACCTTTATTTTAGGGAATGTTATGGAGGTAGCTATGGATTGCAGCGCAGTGAGCCTCTGTGGGTAGACAAAGTTAACGAGGTTGGCATCTAGGGTATTGTACTGAACATCCGCAGCCACCGATGCGCTCCACCACTTTGTAATGGTAAAGAGGTTGGAGAGCGAACCATACGCCTCCTGCTGTTTGTATATATTATTGACGTACATAGTAGTAACGTCTAGTGTAGGGTCAGATAGGTAGTGCAAGTAGTCGTAGGCATACTTGGTGTTGAGCAGCAGGCTGTACCACTCATTAACGCTTTTGCGCAGAGAGCCCTGCACAAAGAAGTTTTTATCCCACTGCCTGTCTTGATTCTTAAAGACTCCTGGTTCTTCACGAACCACCGCACCGGGGTAGCCACGTTCGGAGTCGTAGTAGTATAGTTTTGCACGCCACTCACCGCCATTGAGCCTTCCGAAAACAGCCGTTTCAGCCCTAAGGTACTCAATATCGCCATTTTTGCGGGTATCGGTGGTGTCGTAGCCATCCTTTTTGGTATAGCTAAATTTGTACTCTCCAGAGGTGTATAGATACTCAGCACTAGTGGAGATGCTAATATTATCGCTGAGCTTTTGTTCCCATAGCACTGATGGGTTAATGGTCTTAAATGAACCGCCCTTGAGAGCAAAATTCAGGTTATAGTTTTTGTCCTCCTCGAAGCGAGGGGTACGTGTGCGCATATAGATTGCGCTTGCCGAAGCAAAGTCTTTGGCTGGTTGGAAAATGGCACTCTTTTGACCATTGTAGAGCGTCACTGCCTCCATATTATCGAGCGAGAATCGCCCAAGGTCAACTACTCCGTTTTGGACATTACCCAGCTCAATACCATCGTAGAATACCCCCACGTGGTTAGTACCAAGGCTACGGATATTGACGGTCTTTAGCCCACCAATGCCACCATAGTCCTTAATCTGCACGCCCGAGAAGTAGCGCATAGCATCAGCCACGGAGTGAGCACTAAGCTTTTCGAGTTCTTCGCCACTTAGTATCTGCACAGGAATAATCTCACGCTTAGTAACCCGTGTAGAAACAATAATGTTCTCTACCTCCACAGTGCGCAGCGAATCGCTACGCTCCTGTGAAAATAGGGAACTAATTGCCAGAAAGCTTACTGTAAGTATGCTAATTACTTTGTGCATTCAGCTCTGTGATGTTAGAAAAGCACGGTTACGTTATCGTAAGCGAAGTATGCTGGTGCATCAAAGCCATATTCGCCAGTAACGTTACCAGTCATATTGAACTCGATACGTGTAACATCGCCTAGCGAAGAGAGATCCCACTGAGTCCACTCAGCAATAAAACCATCTTCGCCGTTAGCAATTTCGAATATCACCTCACCAGTTGCAGTGTTACCATTGTAACCCATTGCAACAATATTTACATATTGATCAGAACTAATGCCTTCATTTTCACCATTGCAATTTACAACATACTTTGCTAGCATTGAAGTAGAAATAACCTGCATTGAAAGCACTGTGCGAGCCTCACCATCGCTAAAGCTAATAGCAGGGTACTCAGTAGACCAACTTTGGTCATCAATATATCCGTAGTGTACGCAGAAGTTGTTAGAGCCATTGTATCCACCCATACTCGTAGCAGCATCTACACAAGGCACTGATAGTTGAGTACCGTAACCAGATAGGGTAATATCTTCGAGAGTGTAGTTCGAGATGGCGTGACCACCATTCCAGAACGCATAATAGCCATAGCTTTCAATAACTTTAGAGTGTAGGAAAGTGTTGTTCTCGTCGTTCCATTCGTATGCAACTGAAGCACCCCATCCGCTCTCACCATAAAGCAATACGCCCATATACTGAGGGTCGTCGATTAGTGATGACCAGTTAGAGTAGCCGAGGTAGTTACCAGTTCCTTTGTAGTCTTCGTCCTCGAAAGTTAGTACACGAATTTCATAGGCATTTACTTGGAACTTAACGATAGAAGATAGTCCGCTATTAGAAACCAGAGTAAGTGCAATTTCGCCACTCGTTTCGCTGTAAGCAGCACCACTCTCAGGCGCAGTGATTGAAAGCTCATCGCCATCAAAACTAACCTCCCAACCGTAAGGGCGGTTCACAGTCCACTGTGCAACACCACTCGCAGTAACGCTAAATGTAGCAGTTTCGCCATACTTAATGCTTAGGGTTTCGTCAAGATTAAGACCCTCGATAGTGAAGTTAAATTCAGTAGCTTTAGGTACAACGATGGTAGTGCCGTCGCTAAGAATAAAGGTAACGTAGGTGTCAGTCTCTACAATATCTTTAAAGAAAGAGTCGCCAGCCTCAGCTTTAATAGGGTTGCCATTCGAGTCGGTGATTCTTTCACCGTTAACAGTCCAGTAACCTTCATCGTCAATATCCACGGTAGGAGTTTGAGCAGTAACAGGAATCATATCGCCATTATCGTCGAGTAGGGCAGTGGTTTCGCCATTTTGGGTAGTAGCCCAGTAGTAGACGCCGTCAACTTCGATAACGCTAATTACAGGGGCGTTGCTACCGTTAGTAATTTCGATAGACTCTCCATTGCTAAAGGTGATAGTGTAGCCAGTTTCAGTTTCTGTAACGCTAGTAATAACCGAGCCATTTTCCAGAGCGTCGATAATCGTTTGCATAGCCGAGACAGAGCTGTTTAGTTCAGCAATATCTTCTTTAAGGCTTTCGATTTCATCCCAGATTAGGCTATCGTCGTATTGACAGCTCTTTAGAGTAGAAGTACCGCCAAGCAGAAGAGCAATGGCAGCAAGGTGTAGAATTTTTCTTTTCATAGTTTAGTTTTTAAATATAAAATGTTTGTTGTTTTTCGTTTAAAAAAAAAGATTTTACAGCAAACTTTTATAGTTTTAAAAAGGTTAGCATCTATGGATGTCACTACATAGCACCTACCTTTTCCACCAAGAAAAGTTATGGTATGATTTTTAAAGTCCATCTCCCGTAGACCGTAAAATCTTTTTTTAAGGTTTGCTAATTAAGGTAGGTCTTCTGACTTATTCTATGCGCTTTTGTGTGTTGTGGCAAGCCTTCCCAATTATTACTAATCAGTGGCATTTTGTAGCCATCATAAGCGTGTTTTTTACTAAATTGCAGGCGTAAAAAACAGAATTTACAGCAGCGGGAACTGTTCAGGATTTTCACCCGATTCCCTTTTAATCCTAGTTTATTACCATTGTTGGGGTAATAAGTTCAGAACCTGTTAGCGGTTACAAAGGTAGTATAGTTTCTGGGATTTCCAAAAATAAATTTAAAAAAAGCACCCGTATTGGAGATTATTCCAACACGGGTGCTTTTATACAGTTCAGTTTTTGCGAGCAGGGGGGCGTTCAAGCCCCCGTGCCCTAAAATTCTCACTGCTATTCAGTATCAGCAGTAGAGGTCACAGTACCGTTACAAACGTTACCACCGTTATCAAAAAGGTAGTAAGTTCCAGTTGGATCAACATAAAATTCGTAAGCATAAGGGGCAGTAACATTACCATTAACTGTACAGTTCGCTATTACTGCTACTCCTGTCCAATTATATAATAAAGCTCCGCCAAGTATTCCAGCAGCTGAGCCTTGGTTTGTTAGTAGGATGTCCCCATTATTTGTACATCCTAAGGCTTCTGCGCAATCTCTGTTTACTCCATCAAGAGAGCTATATATAGGTTTACCATAAATACCACCAACTCTACAAGTAGCTTCAGTAGAATAGATAGTAATAGGAAGATTATTAACGCAGTTTTCTATTACACCTGCAAGATTTCCGGCAAAGGCTCCAACTGCTAAAACATTTTTTGTCTGACAATTTTCAGTAGTTAGAATACCCTCCCTACCAGCATCGCACGTAAGTGTTAAATCCTTAATAACACTAGGACAATATACATTGGCGAAAAGTCCGATACTTTGATCTGCTCCCCAATTAGCGCCTGTTGCCGTTGAGTTGTAGCCCCAGTTGTGGATAGCGTATCCATTACCATCATAAACACCATAGAAGTTCTCAGCGAGCATCCGAGAAGTTGTAGAAGATGTTGTCGTAGTTGACGGAGTAAAGGTTGAGAATGGAGATGGGTAGACGCTTGAGTAGGATGTGCTTATGTGGCTATACTCAATATCTGCCATCTGTTTGAAGTATGCGAAAGTGCGATCATCTTCGTTATATAGATCATAATCAGTATAGTATGGCAATACTTTGAGGTCGAAGTTGTCGTAAATCTCATAAGGAGACGCTTCTGTGCCCTTACCAAACAATAGTCCCGAAGCGAGGCTGATATTCTTATCTGTCATATCGCTTGACACGGTGATAGATGCGTCACGAGTAAATGTAGATCTCAATTCGTTATTTACTTTATGCTCGATGAAATAGTATCGGCCTTCAGAACGGATGTCATTAGACTGATAGTAGAAATTTGTGCCATTGCTAAGGTTGACCGTTGTTGAAGCTGTATTCTCACGGACATCTATTGCATATTCATAGCCCCAGGCTATTGTTTGAATTGTATTTATTGTAGTGCCCTCGATATTTAAGGTATTACCCGTAGCACCACTACCCACGCAAATTGTTGCAAATGTAGATGTACTTAAGTTTTTACCGGTCAACGTAGAGTTTGTGATATTGAATGTAGCATTATTACCATCTGTGTAGATTGAAGCATAACCCGATAGGTCTGAGTTTTCGATATTAAACTCGGTGGCTTTGCTGTCCGCTGGTACATATATCACGTACTTTGTTGTATGCTCAACTGTAATATTGCTAAGTGAAAGGTTCGCATTACAATTAAAATAAAGGTAGTTACCAGACATTGTAAGTGAATTATTACCTCCATCAATAGCCAGTGCATTGTTAATATTTAGAGTTGAGCTGATAGTGATGTCAGCTCCAAGTGCAATAGAGTTAAGTCTGCCTGCTTCAAAAGCCGCTATAGCTTTTGTAAATTGCTCATCAGTGTAGACTGTCCAAAGATTAATAAAGCTGTCAGTGTTTCCCTCTTTGAACAATATTTCGTCAACTGAGCCGTAGATTTCGACGTTACCAGCGTTAACGTTAAGGGTGCCGATTGATGCGCCCTCTGCCACTACGAAAGTGCTGCCGCTAGCTGATTCAGTTACTGTTTTTGCTTCACCGTTAAAGACAATGTGAGCGTATGGTAGGTTGATAGTAAG
>JAWXTM010000036.1:0-18120 GCA_044433505.1 Rikenellaceae bacterium | reverse complement strand
TGATTCCATCGTTCTTTTGTGAACAAAAGAACCAAAAAACTTTCATTATTTAGTTTGTAATACTACAAGCTCAAACTAAAGCACTACACCAGAGTAATAGCTTTGGGGGTTTGGAAAAAAAATCTTCGATTTTTTTGTTTGGTCTTCGCCCAAACCCCCAAAGATTTTTATTGGAGTTTGTACTAGCTTTCGGTTTTACAACCGAAAGATTTTTGTCTTTGATTTTTAGGCAAGGCATCCGCCTTGCTATTGCTCTAGCGGACTGATGCCATCGTTCTTTTGTGAACAAAAGAACCAAAAAACTTTAATCATTTAGTTTGTAATACTATAAGCTATAACAAACTTTGATCATAAAAGGGTCTATATACCCCCCCCATTTTTAATTCTAGGGGACTTCTAAAAATTGATTTGGTGGATTTGGGATGAGATTCGAAGGTGAGTTTTTGCCGCATTTTCTCTCTAATAGCGGGCTATTAGAGAGAAAAAAGGTGAAAAATCAACCAAAATATCGCCCTGGTGGCATCAAAACTTATTTTTAAAACATCCATTTTTTATTAATTAATTTTTAGTGGGGTCAATTTTTAGAAGTCCCCTCTAATCTCTATCGAAAATAACTCCGAAACTTTATCCAATAAAAAATTTTGCAAAAACGTAAAATTAATCGTACCTTTGAATGTTTAGAATACCAAAATAATCCTACACACAAAAATGAAACTAAAAACTCTAATTCTCTCTACACTTGCACTAGTAGCATCTCTGACAATCACCAGCTGTCAACAAAATGCAACACCACAAAAAATCAAAATCTACGGCTGGGAAGGTGCTCCTAGAGGTGGCTTTCAAGAAGACTCTCTCGCTAAACAATTCAAACACCTAAGAGAAAACCACATCCAAGGCGTCTTCTATAACACTGGCTTCGATGTTGAAAACACTAGAAAAGCCGCTCAAGCTGCCAAAGCAGAGGGGGTTGAATTCTATACGTGGGTGCCAACTATGGTGCAGCGAGGCGAAGGGATTGACTCTTCGTGGTACTCTGTCTCACGTGAGGGCTTCTCAGCAGTGGAGCGTCCTGCTTACGTTGGGTACTATACATTCTTGTGCCCTAATCGTGAAGAGGTATATGAGTACCTTGCGCCAAAGTATATTGCTCTGGCTCAGATTCCCGAAGTTGACGGTATTCACCTAGACTATATCCGCTATGCTGATGTTATTTTGGCACGTGGGTTGTGGGATAAATATGGTTTAGAGATGGATCAAGAATACTCACCTTATGACTACTGTTATTGCGATAAGTGTGTGGGGGATTTCCAAGAGCTTACGGGCGTTAACGTTCGCTCGCTCGGTGATAGTGCGCAGTATAACCCAGAGTGGGCTAAGTTTAGATGCGACGTGGTCACTCGGTTTGTTAACCGCCTGAGTGAGGATATTCACAAAACTGGTAAGAAGATTACCGCAGCGGTCTTCCCAGGCCCATCGCTATCAAAGAAGATGGTGCGCCAACAGTGGGATGAGTGGAATCTGGATATTGTACTGCCTATGAACTATAATGATTTTTACTTGGAGGGCGCAGAGTGGCTAGAGAAAATATGTAGGGAGAGTGCCGATAGCCTAAAGGACAAGGATATGGAGATGTACAGTGGTCTATTTATCTGTGGTCAGCCAGAGAAGAAGGCGCAGATTAAAGACCCAGAGGGTCACGGACTTGTGCCAAGCGAGATGCGTGAGGCTGTCGAGGGGTCGATTCGTGGTGGTGCTGATGCAATATGTCTGTTCCAACCAGGTAGGATGACCCCTGAGCATTGGGATGCTATAAAAGATATTATCAAATTATAATTAATCATACCAAAAAAACTACAATGGAAAAAGAAATTATGGAAAAAGCCCAAAGCTGGCTTACCGAAGATTTTGACGAGGCGACTAAAACCGAAGTTCGCCGATTGATGGGAAATGACCCAGCGGAACTTACCGAAAGCTTCTATCGTTCGCTAGAGTTCGGTACGGGTGGTCTGCGTGGTATTATGGGTGTTGGTACTAACCGTATGAATGTATATACTGTTGGTATGGCTACCCAAGGGCTTGCGAACTACCTTAAAGAGTCATTCAAGGGGCAAGAAATTAAAGTTGCAGTGGCGTGTGATAGCCGCAATAATAGTGAGCTTTTTGCTCGCACTACTGCCGAAGTCTTTGCTGGTAATGGCTTTACTGTCTACCTGTTTGAGAGCTTGCGCCCAACCCCAGAGTTAAGCTACGCTATTCGCCTTCTGGGCTGTAAGAGTGGTGTGGTGGTGACTGCATCGCATAACCCTAAAGAATATAATGGTTATAAGGCATATTGGGAAGATGGTGGTCAGGTGATTGCCCCTCACGATAAGAATATCATCGGCGAAGTTAATAAAATCGAAAGCGTTGCTCAGATTCAAAATGACGTTGAAAAGGGTGGTGGCAAGATTATTATTATTGGCGAAGATGTTGACAGACAGTATCTTAATATGATTAAGGGGCTGTCGCTATCGCCAGAGGCAGTGGCAAAGCACAATGACCTAAAGATTGTCTATACCCCAATCCACGGAACAGGTGTAAAACTTGTGCCAAGTGCGCTGAGGATGTATGGCTTTAATAACCTTTCGACCGTTAAGGAGCAAGATATTTCGGATGGTAACTTCCCTACGGTTGTTTCGCCTAACCCAGAGGAAGCAGAAGCACTTAGTATGGCTGTGAAGTTGGCTAATGAAATTGGTGCAGACCTAGTGATGGCTACTGACCCTGACGCCGACCGTCAAGCAATCGCTGTGCGTGACTTTACGGGTGAGATTCGCCTGCTTAATGGTAACCAATGCGCTTCGCTACTTACTTATTATATCCTACGTCGCAATAAAGAGCTGGGTAGACTCTCTGGCAGTGAGTTTGTTGTAAAGACTGTTGTTACTAGCGAACTGGTTGTAAAAATTGCAGAATCGTTTGGTGTCGAGTACTTCGACGTACTTACTGGCTTTAAGTTTATTGCTGATGCAATTCTAAAGAACGAGGGTAAGCTGAAATTCTTGTGTGGAGGGGAAGAGAGTTATGGCTTCTTGGTAGGTGATAGCGTGCGTGATAAAGATGCTGTGGCGGCACTCGCTATGGCGGCTGAATGCGCTGCGTGGGCTAAAGAAGAGGGTAAGAGCTTGTGGCAACTGTTGATGGAAATCTATGTGGAGTATGGTTTGTTTAAAGAATCACTGCTCTCTATTACTCGCAAGGGACAGTCTGGTATTGCTGAAATTCAGGCAATGATGAAGAACTTTAGAGAGAATCCACCTGTGAGCCTTGCGGCAAGTAAGGTTGTAGAGGTAAGGGATTACTCTGTGTCTAAGAAGTGGGTGAATGGTGTTGAACAGACGATAAATCTGCCTAAGAGTGATGTTTTGCAGTTTGTTACCGAGGATAATACAATCGTGTCGGTACGTCCAAGTGGCACTGAGCCTAAGATTAAGTTCTACTTTGGGGTGCGTGCAGAGCTTTGCTGTGCTGAGAAGTACGAGGAAGTGGCAGCCTCTTTGGATGCTAAAATCGAAGGTATCAAGAGCGATTTAGCACTGTGAGGCAAATAACGCTGCTTGGAACAGGCTCGTCAATGGGTGCACCCGTAATAGGGTGTGACTGCCAGGTATGTCGCTCCGAAGATAGCCGTGATAAGAGATTGCGGTGCTCTGCAATGGTGGAGTATGACGGAGTGAAGATACTTATTGATGCAGGCCCTGATTTCAGGTATCAAATGTTACGTGAGGGAGTGCGCCATATTGATGGTGTGCTCCTCACTCACGAACATAAAGACCATACGGGTGGGATAGATGATCTGAGAACCTATAACTACCTACAAAAACAAACTATTCAACTCTATTGCAACCAGAGGGTTGGCGATTCTGTAAAGGTGGACTATCACTATGCCTTCACTCCACGTGAGGAGCGTTATGCTGGTGTGCCCGAAATTAAGGTCAATGTAGTGCGGGCTTTAGAGAGTTTTGGGATAGGGGGAGTTCAGATAGTGCCACTCGACGTTATGCACGGAGGGCTTCCTATCTTGGGTTATAGGATTGGGGAGCTGTGCTATATTACTGATGCTAGCGAGGTGTGCCAAGAAACGTTGCAAATTACAAAGGGGTGTAAAGTGCTGGTTGTGAATGCCCTAAGACCAATAAAGCACAATACTCATTTTGGGCTGCGCGAGGCACTAGAGTTCGTAAGTAAAGTAAAACCAGAGCGTGCAATCTTTACCCATACCTCCCATCAAATGGGACTCTATAGCGAAATTTCTAAGAATTTGCCAGATGGAGTGGAGTTTGGCTACGATGGGATGAAAGTTTTTTTCTAAAGCTTTCTTTTACTGAGAAAAAAATCGTATATTTGCAAAGGACTGTCATTACAGCCCCTTATCTATGTGAAACAATATTTGTGGAATTAATAACTAATTACAATAAAAATGGCTAAGAAAGTAGAATCAGTACGCCCTGTAGCAGCAGACGAAAAACTAAAAGTACTGCGTGCAGCAATGGATAAACTAGAAAAAGATTATGGCAAAGGTGCAGTGATGCGTATGAGCGATAGACCAGTCGAAGATGTGGCAGTGATACCATCTGGCTCTATTGGTATTGACCTTGCGCTAGGTGTTGGCGGCTACCCACGTGGTAGAATTGTTGAGATTTATGGGCCCGAAAGCTCTGGTAAAACAACTCTGGCTATCCACGCCATTGCCGAAGCTCAAAAACAAGGCGGGATTGCTGCCTTTATTGATGCTGAGCACGCCTTTGATAGCGTCTATGCACAAGCCCTTGGAGTAGATATTGACAATATGTTAATCTCGCAACCTGACCACGGTGAACAAGCACTAGAAATCGCTGAACAACTCATCCGTAGTGGTGCTATTGATATTGTGGTGATTGACTCTGTTGCAGCACTTACCCCAAAGGCTGAAATTGAGGGCGATATGGGCGAATCGAAGATGGGTCTGCACGCTAGGTTGATGTCACAAGCACTTCGTAAACTCACCTCGGTGATTAGCAAAACCAAGACTACTTGTATCTTTATTAACCAACTTCGTGATAAAATCGGTGTGATGTTCGGTAATCCTGAAACAACTACGGGGGGTAATGCACTGAAGTTCTATGCCTCGATTCGTGTCGATGTGCGTAAGGGTACTGCCCTGAAAGATGGCGAAGATCAAGTTGGTAATCGTACTAAAGTGAAAATTGTAAAAAATAAAGTAGCACCTCCATTTAAGCGTGCCGAGTTTGATATTGAGTATGGCGAGGGTATCTCTAAGATTGGCGAGATTCTTGACTTTGGGGTAGAGCTTGGTATTATAAAGAAGGCTGGTTCGTGGTTCTCTTATGGCGAAGGCAAGATTGGTCAAGGTCGTGAGGCAGTCAAAGAACGCCTGCTAAATGATACGGAACTAGCCGATAAAATTGAAGCAGAAGTTCGTGCTGCACTACAAGAGGCTAATGCACCAAAAGCAGCCGCCGCAGCTCAAGTAGAGCAATCGGCAGAGTAATTTTCTTATAAATATTTTTTAAGAGTATGGATTCAGTTAGGTTAGTCGACTCTCTCTTCGAGGAGCTGATGAGCGAATGTAAGGTAATCTGTAGCAAAGAAGGCGATGAGGCTAAAATCAGAGAAACCTTTACCTTTGCTCGTGATGCCCACGAAGGTGTAAAGCGTAAAAGTGGCGAACCATATATTACGCACCCTATTGCAGTGGCTCGTATAGTGGTAAATGAAATTGGGCTGGGGGTTACCTCGGTTCAAGCTGCCCTGCTACACGATGTGGTCGAAGATACTGACTATACCCTAGAGGATATTTCTTTTCGCTTTGGGGAAAAGGTGGCTCGCATTGTCGATGGACTAACAAAACTATCGGGAGTATTTGATAATAACAGCTCCGAACAGGCAGAAAACTTTAAGCGGATGTTGCTTACGCTCTCGGATGATATGCGTGTAATTCTGATAAAGATTGCTGATAGACTCCACAATATGCGTACCCTTGGGTCGATGCTACCCCATAAACAGATGAAAATCGCTAGCGAAACTATCTATCTGTTTGCACCACTGGCGCACCGCCTCGGTCTATACGCTATTAAAAGTGAGTTAGAGGATTTATCCCTAAAATTCCGCTTCCCAACAGACTATGCCGAAATTGAGGAAGAGCTGGGTGCAACTCGTGCCGAACGTGAAAGGTTTATCGAAGAATTTAATGCTCCGATATTAAGGAAACTAAAAGAGGCTGGGCTTGATTTTACCGTAACTGGTCGAGTGAAGAGTGTCTACTCAATATGGAAAAAGATTAAACAAAAACAGGTCAAATTCAAAGAAATCTACGACCTTTTTGCTATTAGAATAGTCTTTAAACCACGTGTCGACCTTAGCGAAAAGGCACAGTGTTGGTTTATTTATTCGCTACTTTCGGATATATATATCCCTAAGATGGACAGAATTCGTGACTGGGTTCGCACCCCAAAGGCTAATGGATATGAGGCATTGCACTGTACGCTGATGTCTAAGGGTGGAGTCTGGGCAGAGGTTCAGATTCGTACCCAAAGAATGGACGATATTGCCGAACGTGGGCTTGCTGCTCACCGCTACTACAAGGAGGGTAATTCTCTTGACTATGAGATAGATCCAATGCTCGAAAAATTGCGTGAGGCACTGCAACGCCCCACTCAAGATGCAGTAGAGTTTCTGGATAACTTCAAAATCGGGCTGCAAGTATCCGAAATTATGGTCTTTACCCCAAAGGGGGAGAGTAAAACTATGCCAAAAGGCTCAACAGCACTGGACTTTGCTTATGAAATCCACTCCAAGGTTGGCTCACGTGCCATAGGTGTAAAGATTAACTACAAACTCTTACCAATATATACTGAAATAAAGGCGGGTGACCAAATTGAGATAATCACATCGGATAGTGTGCGCCCAACTCGTGCGTGGCTAGAGCACGTTATTACCCCAAAGGCTAAGTACCATATCAAGCAATCCTTAAAGGGGGAAGTGGATAACGCTGCTAAACTAGGACAGGAAACCTTCGAAGCTCATATGCAGAAACTTGGAATCACTTCACTCTCTAGGGTTTTGCGTAAGCTATTGGCTGCCTATAAGTTAGGGGGGAAGCTGGATCTTTACACTCAGATTGGTTCGGGACTTATCACCACCGACGATATTGACAAACAGCTCAAAGAGAATGCTGCGCAGAAGATTATGAAGTTCTGGAGTCTACAATTTTGGACTAATAAGAATAATACTAATAATGGCGGTGGCAAGGAGCTCGAAATGTCGGAGTGTTGCAACCCTATAGCAGGTGACGAGGTGATTGGCTTTGATATGGGTAGCAAGGTCTCGGTGCATAAGAAGTTGTGCCCAAATGCTATTAGAATATCTGCTCAGCAGGGTGATAAGATTGTAGAGGTGAAGTGGACTGCAGAAAAGGCACTGTCATTCTTAGCTATACTGAATGTCAGAGGGATTGACAGAATGGGACTACTGCTCGATGTCTCGAAGGTTATTTCTGAGCAGTTGGATGTGAATATTCGTGAGGTGAAGTTCTATGCTCACGACGGTATATTCGAGGGCACTATTGCGCTGTATGTGCGCAACTACGATGACTTTAAAAATGTTGTTGACAAGGTTGGCAAAGTCAAAGGTATTGAAAAGGTCTCACGGGTTGAAAATGAGGCACTAAATTAATTTCAAGAAAAAATGAGAAAAAGAGTATTGAGTGTAGCACTACTACTGAGTAGTGTTGTGAGTTTGAATGCGCAGAGCTTGAGCGATGTTTTTGAACCCAGAGTGGTGGCAGTTCCCCCAAGCGATGCCTATGTGGGGCTTTCGATGACCGAAGATGGGGAGCTAAGGCACTATAACTATAGTGAACAGAGGGTCGATGGCTCGCCTTACTATATATCTAGCCGTGATAGTGGCTTTACGTGGAGCAGGGTAAATCTGCCCTTTGATATACCCTATGCCGATATTCGCTCACCTCGAAGTGGTGAGTACATTAGGGCTATACACTCTACTAATCGCACTTTTGTGGTGCGTACCGTGGGTGGAATTGATGGGGGTAGAACCATTACTATGATTGATAGTGCACTCTCCATTATGCTCAAACCACCTGTCTTTGCCGATGGCGGAAGTCGTATCGTGATAGGGGCGCACCATACCGATAGAAAGGGATGCTTTACTTATGTGTCAACTGATGATGGGCTATCGTGGCAAAAATCTAATATCGTCAATACACCCTTTCATACCTCTGGAGGTTTTCATAGGGGGGTGAGGTGGAATCACGGTGCAGTTGAGCCTACTGTTATCGAAAAACTTGACGGTACATTGTGGATGATTATGCGTACTTCGCTTGACAGACACTATGAGTCATTCTCCGTGGATGGCGGTCTGACGTGGAGTGAACCTTCCGAATCACAGTTCTATGGCACTATCACAATGCCTACGCTACACAGGATGGAGGATGGTAGGCTGCTCTTCTTCTGGTGTAATACAACGCCACTGCCAGAGATGGAGAGTGCCACGGGGGTGTGGGACGATGTCTTTACTAACCGTAATGTAGCGCACGTGGCAATATCCGAAGATGATGGCAATAGTTGGATCGGTATGCGTGAGCTTTATATCGACCCGTTGCGTAATTCAGAGGTCTTTGGTGAGTCGGCTGGAATTGATAAGAGTGTGCATCAGGTGCAGGCCGTGGAGGTTGCTCCAGGTAAGATACTAGTGTCGGTAGGTCAGCACGAATTGCATCGCAGAATGTTGCTCTTTGATGTTGAGTGGTTGTATGAAACTCAGCGTGAGTCACACTTCGAGGACTCGCTCTCGCAGTGGTCTGCTTTTAGATATTTTAAGGGGATTGTGGGGCATTGCGGTTATAATCGCCAAGAGATGCCACTTATTGAGGCTCACCCAGACAAAGAGGGTGAGAACGTGCTAAGGATTGGTTATCAGGCGGATAGTCGTTTTGTGGAGGATAATTATGGTGCGGTATGGAACTTTCCAGCAGCGCATAGCGGAGTGGTGGAGCTTAGTGTAAGGATTCCAGAGGGGGCGCAGCCTGTAGATTTAGTGCTTAATGATAGGTGGTTTAATCCTACGGATACGGTTGCAAGGTATGAGAATCAGTATTGTGTGGAGCTGAGTCGTGGTGCGCTTGGCATTAAGGATGATGGGTGGCATAGAGTGCGTTTGGAGTGGGGAAGTGATGGAAGGGCTACGCTCTATGTTGGCAGGCGCAGGGTATGTCGACTCTTGGTTAATGATAGCAGTGAGAATGGCATTTCTTATTTGCATTTGTTGGGAGGGACAGAGCCAGATAGTGTAGGAGTTATGGTTGAGTGGGTCAGTGCCGCTGGGGGGGCGTAGACCCTTTTATGATGATAGCTTGTAGCATTACAGACTTTCTTGACCAAAGTCTGTAATAATACAAGCTAAAACTAGGGTAATTAAAGGCACTCTGACGTAACTACTTCTTTTTCGGGTAGCTAAACAGAAGCGTGTAGAGTACTGCAAGGCAATATACCGAACCAGCGATAATGAGTATTGGTAGCCACTCGTTTTCTAATGTTACACCATCTATTAAGAAGATTGAGAGCGACATTGATACGATAACGATCAATGGATAATGTAATAATTTAAAATACTTGTTTTCCATTTTCGCCTAGATTTTAAATGAGAGAAAAGGCTTTCAATGCAAAGATACTTAAAATATTGATATAACGCAAATAAAACTACCCACGAATGCGCAACATATCCCTCAGCGACGAAATAGAACCTACCCCCACTACCTCTAGCGAAAGTTTTGCCCCCTGGCGCATCCTAAAATGACGGGGATTGCGTGCCACGTGCGACATTATTAACCCAAACAACTCCCCAGAATAATACGAACTCTGTGGACTATAAGCAAAGTTCAGCACCGCTCGCTGACCCTTTATCATTACCTTATCAAAACCCAAACGTGAGGCATCACCCCTAAGCTGCACTACTTCAAGAAGCTCCTCAGCCTCACTTGGTAGCTCCCCAAAGCGGTCTACTAGACGCTCCTTAAACTCTTCGAGTGTTTGTAAATCCTTTATCGCATCTAGGGCACGATAGAGGCGAATCTTTTCGCTAGTCGATCCGATATAGCTATCTGGCAGGTGTGCAGAGGTGTCAGTCTCCACCGTACAGTCTATAGTTGTAATATTATCTGGCAGTACAATACCGCTCTCACTACCGAGCTCATCGTGTAGCTCCACCATTGCCTCGCTAACGATTTTTTGGTAAGTTTCATAGCCAATATCTGCCATAAAGCCGCTCTGTTCTGCACCCAAAATATTACCTGCCCCACGAATATCAAGATCCTGCATAGCGATATTAAAACCGCTACCCAAATCCGAGAACTCTTCGATGGCACGTAGCCTGCGCTGCGAGTCGGTCGAGATACCCTCCTGGGATGGCACCAGCAGGTAGCAGTACGCCTTACGGTTAGTACGCCCAACACGCCCACGAAGTTGATGCAGATCCGATAGCCCAAAGTTCTGAGCATTGTTTATTATTATGGTATTAGCATTTGGGATATCTATACCACTCTCTATAATAGTGGTGGCAACCAACACATTATACTCGCCATAGATAAAGTCCATCATCACCTTTTCAAGCTCTGCGGCAGGCATCTGACCGTGCCCCACGCCAACCTTTGCACCAGGGACGAGGTCTTCGATTTTGCGAGCCATCTGCGTGATACTCTGCACACGGTTGTGTAGGAAAAAGACCTGCCCACCACGTGAGAGTTCATACTCGACTGCCTCACGTATATATCGTCGCTATAGGAGTGTAGCTCGGTTGATACTGGGCGGCGGTTAGGTGGCGGAGTATTGATAATGCTCATATCACGTGCCCCCATCAGCGAAAATTGCAGGGTGCGTGGGATAGGCGTGGCAGTCAGCGTAAGGGTATCAACCGAGTGCTTTAGCTCTTTTAGCTTCTCTTTTACCGATACACCGAACTTCTGTTCCTCGTCAATAATAAGTAGCCCAAGGTCTTTGAACTTTACGCTCTTGCCTAGTAGCTTATGTGTGCCAATAATTATATCGACCTTACCTTCGGCGAGATCTTTTAGTATTTCAGTAGTTGCTTTTGAGGTATTGACTCTCGAAAAATTGCGGATATTTACTGGGAAATTCTTCAACCTGCGCTGAAAGGTTCGAGTATGCTGCAACGACAGCACAGTAGTTGGAACAAGCACTGCGACTTGTTTACCATCGGTGGCAGCCTTAAATGCTGCACGCATAGCAACCTCGGTCTTGCCAAAGCCAACATCGCCACAAATTAGCCTATCCATTGGTTGGGAGTTTTCCATATCAGCCTTGATGGCATCGGTTGCGGAGCGTTGGTCGGGGGTATCCTCGTATATAAATGACGCTTCTAGCTCTTGTTGCAGGTAGCTATCAGCAGAGAAGGCAAAGCCATCGCTCATCTTGCGTTTGGCATAGAGGCGGATAAGTTCCCGTGCAATATCCTTGACCTTGCGTTTGGTAGTGGCTTTAAGTTTAGCCCAGGCACTGCTGCCGAGTTTTTGTAGGCGAGGTTCTTCACCAAGGCTATCCCCAGACTTGTATTTGCTTATTCGGTGGAGGTTCTGCACTCCCACAAAGAGCACATCCCCATCCTTATACATCAGCTTAATAAACTCTTTAACTGCACCAGAGCTATCGTCACGTTGGCGCACCAGACCCCCAAAACGCCCGATACCGTGGTCAATATGCACCACAAAATCTCCTACCCTAAGGGCAGTAAATTCACTAAGGGTCATCCCCTCGCTACGCTCCACCTCGCTATTTACCTTATAGCGGTGATACCTCTCAAAGAGTTGATGGTCAGTGTAGAGTGCTAGGGCTAGTTGAGGCGCAATAAAGCCTTCGTGGAGGGTGAGCGGAATATTTTCGATATTCTCTGCGGCATTTTTGTTACTGAGTTCACCCAGAATCTTTTGCATACGCTCCCACTGCTCGATATTAGGAGTCAGCAGGTAGGTAGGCACACCCTCTAGGAAATTGCGCTCCACCTGAGCGGCGAATAGTTCGAAATTTCTGGCAAATGATGGTTGCGGAGTTGCTCCAAAGTCAAAGGAAGTGGTCTTTTTACGGTGAGGTATATCGCTACCCTTAACCACAAAATTCCACTGGTGGGTGTCAATATAAAAATCCTCACGTGAGGTGACCTGCTCCACTGAGAGTTTTTCAGAGAGTCTATCAAGAGAGAGTAGGCTCTGCTGTATATCGCTAAACCAAACGCAAGTCGATTCACCACCCCTTGCATTATTAATATAGCTTGCAAGGCTTACTCGCTTGCCTGAGAGTTCGCTATCCTTTAGGTTTGGGATGATATTTATCTCACTTATGCTACCCTCGCTAAGTTGCGTAGAGGTAGAGAATGGGCGAATGGTGTCGACCTCATCTCCCAGAAAATCAATACGAAAGGGTCTAGATGCAGCAAATGAAAAGACATCGACAATCCCCCCACGTGAGGCAAACTCCCCAGGTGCACTCACAAACTCCACTCTTGTAAAGTTGTAACTCTCTAAAAACTCCTCCACAAAGGCTTTATCGAGCCTCTGCCCCACAGCAATACAGAGTCTATTGTCTGCGAGTTTTTCTTGGCTTACTACTTTTTCAGCGAGAGCCTCTGCCCACGTGCAAATAATCACAGGGTCGTTGGTGCTCAGTGCCGATAGGGTAGCGGTACGTTGCACAATGCCAGCAGCGTCCTCTCTTTCGGTAGTGATGGCACGCCTATAGGCAGTCGGCAGCAGCATTACTCGCTCCTGCTGTCCCGTTAGTTCAAGTATATTATAGAGGTCATTATAGAGATAAGATGCGCTATCACGACTCTCCATTACCGCCACAAATACGCCACCTTTTCTTTGCGACTCCAATGCCAGAAGCACTCCAAAGAGTGAACCGCTAACCCCACTAAAGAGAATGCTGTGTGCCCCACTGCAACTAAATTCTAAATATGTCCTACTCCTCTGTACTCTCTGTAATAGTTCCTCTGCTTTCACTTTTCTTCTTTTTATCTGAACGTTCTTTGCGTCTATTCTTACGATTTTCGCTATTTATGTTAAAGTTTTCCCTAAGGCGTTGTTGCAAATCCTTAAAGTTATTAAAGTCTTGTTTGAAGTAGATACCTGCGCCACTCTCCTGCATACCCTGAGTTTCGTCGAAGCGGTCAATAGTACGAGTAAAGCCTTTGAGTTTGAGTGTACCGCTTTTGTTGATATTCCACGTGACATAGGCATCCACGGTGAAGGGGTTATAGCTATCTGTTGTGCCATCGTTTCCGAGATTGTAGTTGCCATCAACCTCGAACGAGAGCACATCCTTGATAATATCTCCGCCGACACCTGCTGAGAACTCCTCCGAAGTGGTGGTGCTCTGAGGTTTATAGCCAAGGCGTATATCAATCTTATCGGAAGATATAAGGTTCGAGAGTTGGTTCGAAAGGAATTCGATACCCGTTACTCCTGCCACACTACTACCCATAGTGCCGATTGCCGACATATCGGACATAAAGCTATTGGCGAGCATCAGCGAAAGGAACTGCATAGAGAGTGCCTCTTCGGTATTGAGCGAGTTGCGTATAGCATTTTGTGTTTCGGCATCAGCCGTTGGGGCGGTGATGGTAAAGGAAATATCGGGTTGCATAAGTTGTCCGCCAAGTACTATACCGCAGTCAATATTGGCTTGAGTATTGCTCTGAGTATCGCCAGTGAGAGGAGCAACCGAGGTCTTTAGCTTATAGAGTGCCGTTAGGTTAATTTCGGGGTCTGTAGCATCGCCAGTCCATAGCAGTGTGCCCCCTGGTTCAATCTCGAAACGCTTATTAATAATTGTTTGTAGAGTGAAGAGGTAGTTACCATCGGTGATTTCCACAGGGCCTGTCATATCAAAAATATCGTAGTCTGGGTTGATGTGCAAGTTGATACGTCCATTACCACGTGCCTTGATAATATCACCAACTTTGGCATCTAGTTCGATTTGCGCCAGTGTATTTGGCAGTACATCAATAGCCAGATTAATATCCAGTATGCTCTGTGATTCAATTTTTTGTCGCCTAGCATTATTTTCGATATATCTATTTAGCACGCTCTGGCTTGCTTTAGTATCACTTTGCTGTGAGCTTTCAAAGGTAATAAAGCTAGCTTCCTGAATATCGGCAGCACCAGACATTGGCATCGTAATGTATGAGTCTTTGGCACTTTGGGCAGCTACTTCGAGGCTTATAACTCTACCATTGCCCGTAACGCTAAAACGCCCCGTACCATACGCCTTGCCATAGAAGCTGCTATTCTCCTTGATAGTGGTATTGAGTGCTATCAGGTCAGTGAAGCTTGCCCCCACATCGAAGGTAAGGTTTTGGAATGCCTCGGTGGTCAGTGTTATATATATATCGCCAGTGCCCGTTTCGTAGTCTTTGAATGGCGTGCTGTCCATATAGAAGCAACTATTCTCAACCCTCATCTCACCACTAGGTACGGCATATCTGGTGTGGGTGTAGTCCAGCGTTGTGCTAAAGTCTTGGATGTTGATTACACCATCGAGCGAGAGCGGGTTTTTATTACTAGCCGAGAGCGTAAGCTCACTCTTTGCGCTACCACGAGTATCTCGTATCACTCCACTTAGTATAGGGTCGAGCAGTTGTAGCGGAATGGAATCAAACTCGATTTTAGCAATAAGGTTATTATTAGTAATATCATAGAAGCCACCAACTGGATAGTCATCACTGTTTTGCTCACCGAGTTTGAAGTGTATGGTATTTTCTACTGGGTCGATAGTGCTCTTTAGCTCAGAGTTAGGAATGGCGTGTCCGCTAACCTTAATATCATTGAAATCCACGGTAGCCTCCATTGTCATATCTCCAAATAGCGCAATTACATCCAGCTCGCCAGTGGCATCCCCCTCTAGCTCATAGCCAAGGCTACGAGTCAGGAACGTGAAGGGTGAGAGATCCAGTGCATTGAAGTGTGCAGAGATAGTGTCCTGAGCATTCTTACCCATAGAGCCATTGATAGAGATATACTGGTCACTATTTGTTATGGTCAGTTCATTGACCTTTATGGCAGTGGTGTCTAGTAGAATCTCGGCAGGGGAGACTACCCAGCGTGCATCATCATAGTTAATGGCAGTCGGGTGAATCTCTATTTTGAGTTGTTGTAGGTTGTCTTCATTGCGCAGGAATGAGGTAGTAGTGTTAATGAGTGCAGAGTTGTGGTTCTCTGGGTTATTGAACTGTGCCCCAAGAGTCATCATATTACCTCTGATACCTCCCAGCACCGAAAAGTTCGGAAAGTAGACATACTCAACAGCAATAAGCTCTGCGGTGGAGTATATCGAGAGCGAATCGCCAACATTACGGGCACTCATATTAAGTTTCTCTACCAGAAAGTTATCGCTTGTGATATAGTCGCTATTGGCAAGAATATTAAACTGATCGAGGTATGGGTTAAAGAAGAAATTTAGCGACGTTCCTTGGGCAATCTCCAGCGTAGGGTAGAAGATAGATGCCACATTATTTGCCTCTTTCACCTCGACCGAGAGTTGGTAGTAACCATCCGAGAATGGGAATGGAGTAGATTCGGTATTGAGTTTAGCGGTATTGCTGCTCCATTTTTTCTGCCCAACGATTTGCGATACTTCGGGGAACGAAGGTATATATGTACCAAGCGACTGAGCGAAGTAGGCAGGAATTTCTGCTAGCGAATTGCGCCCACGCAGTTTTAGGTTAGCGAAGTGCGATTCGATTTCAATTTCTTTGAACTCAGGTTCGGCAACCGAGTATATCGAAATTGCACGAGTACGTATGGTGTCGAGGTGGCTTACGTAGTAGATACTATCAATAACCCCATTGCCATTAAAGTCATCGAACGACGAACCGCTACCACTAGCGTGAAAATCTATTGATAGAATAGAGATGCTGTCACGACGATTCAACCCTATTGCGTTGAGGTTAATATCATCGAAATCGGCAGTAACATTATATCTAGGCACTAGCCCCCCAAAGTCGAATAGCCCAATAATTTCGGTACGGAAGTTAGGGTCAAAGCAGCGAGCCATACCGTTGAACCGTAGTGATTCGAACTCTCCGTCTAGTTCAATATCACGGTAAGTGTAGCTTCCGTATTGCAGCGTAGGGATTGTGATGTCGCAGTCAAAGACGATAGAGTTGTTGTTTTTTAAAATGACTCTATAGTCACCCTCTAGCGATAGTGCGCCAAGCTTAGGGTCATTAATCATCCTTTCTAGCATTAGGTCTTTGGCATTGACTGAGCCTCCGAGCTGAACTGCCTTAGATGAGTTTTTTGTCATATTGCATTTGGCAGTCACCGCACCTGCGCTTGCAGAGTTTACATTAACAGTGGAGTTAAAGCCACTTACCCCACCATTAAAGCGTGCTGAGAGTTGCAGTGCTCCTAGTCGACGTATCATACGCTGAGCATTCAGCGAGAGGGTATCTCCCGATGTTGCAATAATTGCATTTGAGATGCCACGCTCATTGGTGGCGAGTTGCTTTATATTAACGTCAAATAGCGTTGATTGAACATTGGGCAGCCCCTTTATGGTAGCACTTCCCCAGACTTTATTGCCACAGAACTCAATCTCTTGAAATTCAGCATCAAGCTGTGCCACAGTGCCACTCACCATAAGGTCACTAATTGCAATATCTTCGGTCTTTGCAAACTTAACTCTAGCAATTTTGCCAAGCGTTGAGGAGGAGAGTAGTGATTCTTTGATATGTGCCGAGATAATCATATTATCGGAGAAGGTCTGCCAATCTCGCCACGTGTGGTTAGCTGTAACAAGTTGCAGCGAGTCTAGGTTAAGCTCCGAGTACGCAGTCTTTATTCTAGTGTCAGTAAGGTATAGCCCACTACTATCTACCCCAGCGTATTTCGAGCTAAGTTCTTCGAGAATAAAGCCGCTAGGTTCTCTCAGCGAGATGTTTTCAAGCTCCAACCATATATTGTAGTTATGCACCGAGAGGTTACGAGCCTGAAAGTTAATATCCTCAAAGACCATATTTTTGTAGTCCACCCCTTGGTTTTCTTGCATACTCTCTCCAAAACGACTCAGTGTAAACTTCGTGTTCATTAGGTTAAGCTCCTGAGCTGTGAGGTTAAAGTTCGGTGGGTTGGGGTTAGGCACTTCACGCTGGAAGTGTTTAAAGACTTGGTTTATGTTCATAACCCCAGTAGAGTCCTTGTAGAGGTTTACTTGCCCTTGGTCGAGGTTAACTGCCCCCAGAGTTATCTTGCCATTGAGGAAGTTAATACCGTTAATGCCTACTTGTAGGTTTTTGATATAAATAAGGGTGTCGCCCCTAGTATCCGCCATATATACATCCCCGAACTCTGCCCTAGTAAAAAACTTAAGGTGCACGCTACTTATAAATATAGGTGTACCCGTCATATCGCTAAGAATTTCGGTAGTTTTGTCCACGGCAAACTTCTGAACAGCGTCGATTTGCAGCAGTAGGCTCACAACGATAGGGAGCGAAATTAAAAAAATAATTAGCCCTGCGACACTTCTTAGTATGATTTTTAATGCTTTTTTCATAGCTTTGCAGTGGCAAATGTACATTTTTTTGCCCAATAATAAAAATATAAAGGGAAATAGCGTAATGAAAATATTAGCAATAGAGTCTTCGTGTGACGATACATCGGTAGCAGTAGTTGATGGAGTAGAGCTGCTCAGCTCGGTTATAGCCTCGCAGAGTGTCCACGAGAAGTGGGGTGGGGTAGTGCCCGAACTTGCCTCTAGGGCGCATCAGGCAAATATAGTGCCGACGGTGGATAGCGCACTTTGTGATGCAGGAATTACTATGAATGAGGTTGAGGCAATAGCCTTTACACGTGGGCCTGGGCTTCTTGGGTCATTGTTGGTAGGGGTGAGTTTTGCCAAGGGATTGTCGATCTCTACAGGTGCACCACTTATTGAGGTGAACCACCTGCACGGACATATTCTCTCGCTCTTTTTGAAGCTGAAGGATGTGGAGTATAATCCACCGAAGTTTCCTTTTTTGTGCCTGTTGGTGTCTGGGGGCATACCCAGATTGTAC
>JAWXTM010000035.1:0-19614 GCA_044433505.1 Rikenellaceae bacterium | reverse complement strand
GCAACCGAAAGATTTTTGTCTTTGATTTTTAGGCAAGGCATCCGCCTTGCTATTGCTCTAGCGGACTGATGCCATCGTTCTTTTGTGAACAAAAGAACCAAAAAACTTTAATCATTTTAGTCTGTAATACTACAAGCGCAAACTAAAGCACTACAACAGAGCAATAGCTTTGGGGGTTTGGAAAAAAATCTTCGATTTTTTTGTTTGTCGTTCCTCCAAACCCCCAAAAAACTTTTATGGGAGTTTGCGCTAGCTTTCGGTTGTACAACCGAAAGATTTTTGTCTTTGATTTTTAGGCAAGGCATCCGCCTTGCTATTGCTCTAGCGGACTGATGCCATCGTTCTTTTGTGAACAAAAGAACCAAAAAACTTTCTTGATTTAGTTCTCTCTAACTTGTATTATTACAAACTCTCATCAAGCAAACTCAAAGAACCTCTCACTTTTATTTTGCAAAATCGCAAAATAAAAGTACCTTTATACTACTAATCTCAAATACTATGACCAATACTACACTCAAAAAACGAAACGCCTGGATTGACCTTATAAAAGTCATTGCAATCTTTATGATGATAGCTGTGCACTGCACCGATAACGTAACCCCTGCCGAACGATCTGAAGCGTGGTACAACCTCTGGGGAAGCTTCTATGGCTCGTTTATGCGCCCTGCCATACCACTCTTTGTAATGGTTACGGGAGTTCTGCTGCTACCTATCAAAGAAGATATTTCGAGATTCTACTCTCGCAGGATAATGCGAGTAGTAGTGCCATTTATAATCTGGTCTGTGATATACAATATCTTCCCGTGGATCACAGGACTACTAGGACTAGATGCAAGCGTCATAAATGATTTCTTTGCGTGGGTAGTGCCGTCGCAAGAGCTAACCGATGCACTGCACAATATTGCTATGATACCGCTTACCTTCTCATACTATGCGGTGCAAATGTGGTATGTATTTCTACTTATTGGAATATACCTATACCTACCATTCTTTTCGGCTTGGGTCAAAAATTCAACAAAAAAAGAACAACACATCTATCTGGGTATATGGGCAGCGTCGCTCTTTATCCCATACCTAAGAGAATTTGTAGTGAGCGATCTATGGGGCGTTTGTTCGTGGAACGAATTCGGGATGCTCTATGGTTTTGCTGGGTTTAATGGCTATCTATTACTAGGCTACTACCTTAAAGAAAATCCAATAAAGTGGAGCACACTAAAGGTGGCAATAGTCTTTATTCCAATGTTCACGGTAGGTTATTTAGCAACTTTTTGGGGTTTTAAGAGCCTAAGCGGAGTGGAGGGTCAGAGTGTTGAGCTAGTGGAGCTATTCTACACCTATTGCACCCCAAATGTACTGATGATGAGCCTACCTATCTTTGTAGCAATTCAAAGGATTAGAATACGAAGAGAACGCACCAAAGCAATACTCAAGAGCCTATCGGTGTGCACCTTTGGTATATGGATGTCACACTATCTGTTTTTAGGGCCTTGCTACGAGCTGATTGAAGGACTACCGCTACACACTATGGTCAAGATGGTGTTGTGTTCAGTACTTTTGTTGCTTGTAACGTGGGGTTTTGTTGCACTTGTCCTACGATCTGGGCGTGTTGGAAGGTGGATAATGGGTTAGAGACTCACTTGAGTTTGGCAGTATCCAAAAAGACAAAGAAGACCGAGGCTATAAGCAGTACAAATGCGACAAGGTGATTCCACTTTAGGGAGCTATCCGAGAAGAAACATTGCGAGAAGATAACGAATATCACAAGCGTTATGACTTCCTGCATAACCTTTAGTTGCATAAGAGAGAAGGGTCCTCCGTTGCCGATATATCCCATACGGTTGGCAGGCACTTGGAAGGCGTACTCGGCAAGTGCAATAACCCACGAGAAGAGAATCACAGCGTAGAGTGGCCAGTTCGCACTCACGCCCGTTTGTTGTAGTTTGAGGTGTCCGTACCACGCAAGAGTCATAAAGACGTTTGATATAACGAGCAGTCCAACTGTAAAGAAACCTGTTTGTAGCATAATATTTTATATATTTTAGGAGCGACAAAGGTACATTATTTTCTATTATAGTGCAACACTACACGCCTACTTCCTCTATCGCTATACTGAATTATTAAATAATTATAGTAATTGTATTTATTATTTATTATTTATTATTTATTATTTATTATTTATTATTTATTATTTATTATTTATTATTTATTATTTATTATTTATTATTTATTATTTATTATTTATTATTTATTATTTATTATAAATAATGCATTTTTTTTGCAAAATAAATTTGCATCTTAAAAAATAGTTTCATACATTTGTATCGGTTAAAGTTGTTAGTAGTCAGCTGGATAATCCTTAAAAACCAGCATTTGACACATCCTACAACTTTTAACAATACAATATCTAGAGTCGTGTGTGAGGGATTGTATTTACAAAAACAGTATTATTATGGATGTAAATAACCATAAAAAATCTATTGGAAGATGTACTTTAATACAAAAAAAAGAGTAGCATCCTCAGTAGAGTAATAATGTTACTAATGGTGACTATTGTAGCGGGTATAATCCCCTCTGCTGTGGCGCAACGCACGACACTCACTGGATATAATATCGAAAAACTTGGTATCAAAATATACTTCCGATACGATGACTCTAGCATAGACTCTAACTATATGAACAACAGCGAAACGCTAAAACTCCTAGACTCGCTGCTACACAACAACAGACTAATCTCCACCCTTGATACGATTGCGGTGACGGCTGTTTCGTCGCCCGAGGGAGCGTATGGCTATAATGCTAGGCTGTCGGAGCGCCGCAAGGTCTCTCTGGAAAAATACCTTAGGGGGAAGTATCCAAGCATTGATTCTGGGCTATGGTACTTTAACTCCATTGCCGAAAACTGGACAGACTTTAGAGAGCTGCTTGCTTCGGACATTCTGTTGCCTAACCGCGAGGAGGTGTTAGCCATTGTCGATAACGATAGTCGCACGCCCGATGACAAGGAATGGTTGCTGAAAGAATTGAACTATGGCATTCCGTGGAGCTATATTAAGGAGTATATATTGCCGCATCAACGCTATGGTGCTAGTGTGGTCTTTGTGCCACGTCGAGTGAAGGTATCGGTCACTCCAGAGCCTCAAACTGCTGCAAAGGTCGAAAGTCCTGCTACTGCTGCCACAATAATGGAGCGACCAGTAGTTGAAACCCCTCAGACCCCCGAAGCTATACTTGCAATCAAGAGTAACTTGGTGTGGGATCTAGCAACGGTTGTGAACCTTGGGGTGGAAGTGCCTATTGGGGAGAGATTCTCGGTAGTTGGCGAGGTGGTTTACCCTTGGTGGCGTTCGTGGAATGCAAACTTCACTATGCAGATTGAGTCCTACCACGCCGAAGTAAAGTATTGGTTGGGCGATAGAACTAGGCGTGAAAAGCTCACAGGATGGAGCGTGGGGCTATATGGTGGCTGGGGGCGTTATGATATTCAGCCGTTTAGCGAAACTGGTGTGCAGGGCACATTCTGGGATGCTGGGGCAGAGATTGGCTATGCGCAACCTATTGCAAAGAACCTCAATTTAGAATTTACACTAGGCGTAGGATATGTTTCAACTACGTATAATGATTATTATATGGCATACGATACACAGGAGTATGGGGATATAAAGGTTATCCCGTACCCGTGGACAAAAACTAGGCTCTCTACGGTTTTGCCGACTCGTTTTGGAGTTTCATTGGTTTGGGTTTTTGACTCTAATAAGAAAGGAGGCAACCGATGAGAGCTATTTTTAAAGTAATATGTCTAGTTATAATCGTTATGGGGCTAGGCTCGTGCGAGTTCGACCACCTGCACTACGAAACAAATCGCACGGCATTGGTGCGCATCGAGATTGATTGGAGCCAGACTAGCGTAACGCCAAATGGTGTGTCGGCTTATGTTTTTGATGATAGTGGCAACAAGTACTGCGATATGGTGTTGAGCAGCAATCCCGACCGTGTGGATTTAACACTGGCGGCTGGTGACTATACAGTGGTGTTGCACCATAACAGTATCTCGGAGTTGAGCAATGTTGGACTGAGTGGTAGTACAACACTAAACACTTTCTGTATATCGGCAAATGAGAATGCTTCGGAGCCTACTTTTACAGTAGAGGGTGATGCACAGAAGTATGTCACCGAGCCTGGGGATGTTACTAGCTGTACGCTTAGGGGCATACACGTGGATAACAACGACTTGCAGTATCACTATTATAAGCCAGACTTGGCAGACTATGAGCAGGAGGTGAATTATACTTACTATGCTACTCCACGCCACGTTGTACACACGGCTAGAGTGATAGCGCATATTGATGGGTTGGAGTATGCTGCGGGTGCGCCAGTGGCGATACTAAGGGGTATGTCTGGGGGCTATAACTTTGGTTTGGAGAGCACCACGGAGGAGGATGTAATGGAGCAGTTTTATGTTAACACACGTGTTACGAGGGTTGAGGAGGATGGCCCAACGGAGATATATGTAGACTACAATACATTTGGTATGCACACCATTGATTCGGCAAATCAGGTATATTATCTAGATATTCGTTTTGAGTTGTTGGATGGCACGTATAAGTACTACCACGAGGATGTGAGCGACAATATTCGCACCGAGCAGACCGAGACTCAGAATCTCCATATAATAGAGCTAGAGTTGGAGGCATTGCCTGAGACCGAGGGTGGTGGCACTGGAGGTGAGGATGATGAGGGGGCGTTCGACCCATCGTTGGACGAGTGGAAGGATGTGGAGATAGTTGTACCGTTGTAAAAGAACCTAAACAAAAACAAAATACTAACTAACATTTCTATTAACTAAAAAAACAAAAAGAGAATGAAAAAACTGATTCTAACGACGATGGCATTAGCTGCATTAGCAAGCTGCCAAAAAGAGAGCCTAGTTGACTCTGCAATCACACAATCGGGTGATGCAATTCGCTATTCAGCTTATTCACAATTAACTTCTACTAAGGGTGCTCCTGTAGACAGCAACTCTGAATTCCAAGATGATGCAAACGGCTTCTATGTAGCTGCTTACAAAACTGACGACAGTGCTACTCAGTATCTAGGATTTGAAACTGTAACTTATAAAGGTACTGCAGGAGCTTGGGGATATTCTAGTAGTAATACTTATTACTGGCCATCTGAGAGTATTCTAACATTTGCTGCATTCTATCCAACTTCAGCATACTCGGCTTCTGCGCCTGCTTACTCATCGGCTGGTTATAAATTTGGTCACACTCCATCAGCGACTACTACAGAGCACGTTGACGTGATGTTTGCCTTTAACAAAGAGGTTGCAAAGTGCTCGGCAGTACCTCTACACTTCAAGCACGCATTGACTCAAATTAACTTCCAGGCTGCTGTGGATGAGTCTATGGGTATCGCAGTTACACTAAAATCTATTGAGATTTGTAATGTACGACCTACTGGTGCATTTACAATCGAAGATAACGACAAATTAGCTACTGCTGAAAGCGGCGGTACTGTAGCAAGCGCAAATGTAGAGCTTACTGCTGGCACTTGGGTAGCAAGTGGTACTCATACTGATTACACTGCTTATCCTAATAGCACTAATGTTTTTAGCGGTTCTATGACACTAACTGCGGACTACGTAGCATTCTCTGACACTGAGAACCCACTAATGCTAATCCCTCAAGCGCTAACTGCTTGGACTCCAACAAACCTTACAGCGGATGCTGACAGTTTCACTGATTGTTACCTAAAAATTGGTTGTACAATTACTCACAGTGGCGATAACTCTAGTATTGTAATCGTTGATGGTTACGTATATATTCCTTTCGACTCAAAAGACGAAAATGGTACAAACGAAATATGGAAAGCTGGTAACAAACTTACCTACAAACTGCTATTTGGTGGTGGTTACCCTTACGAACCTGGTACTACTCCTGATGATGACGAAGGTGACCAAGATCCAGATGTTGACGAATCTATTCCTACCCTACTCCCTATTACTTACACAGTAACTGTAGACGAATGGAAAGATGTTACCGATAATACTATTGAAATCGAAGACGACGAATATACAACAGAAGGCTAAAGCATAAAACTCAATGTGGTATATAGGCTCCAATGCCTATATACCACTTTAACTAAACCAAAAAAACAACCGTAGATGAGTAACAAGATTATACTAACTGCTCTTGTGACAGCTGCCGCACTCGCTGCTAGCTGCTCGAAACAAAGCATCATAGACTCTCAAATCACTCAAGACGATAAAGAAATATGCTTTACCGCCTACTCTAACTCTACGACCAAAGGTACCACTATCGACAACACCGACGAACTACGCACCGCCGCTCACTTCAAAGTAGGCGCATACCGTGCCAACTCTAGCGAAGTGTATATCCCGTTTAGCACACTGAGCTACGACGAAACACTCGAAGTGTGGAGATACCTCGATGACCAAGACAACGCTATTCAATACTGGTGGCCTGCTACCGAAAACCTTACCTTCGCCGCTCACTACCCTACTGGCGACGTTAACCATAACTTCGGCTACGAAAGATATGAGTACGAAGAAAAAAATGGCGAAACTGGATACTTCGTCTTTAACTACACCGTTAACCACGATAACGACAAACAAGACGACGTGCTCTATGCACTAAAAGAAAACACCCCCTACACTAACCCCGTAAACCTCCACTTCCACCACGCCCTCACACAAATCGACTTCCAAGCAAAACTCGACCCTGCTCTCACCGAAAAAGGAATCGACATAACTGTCTACGCAGTGGAACTCCACAACATAAGATACACTGGCGACTTCTACGTCTTTAACGATACCTCCACCGAAGATAACGCCCTGACCAATACTCTGCTAGAATACGCTAGCTACGACCACACTAGCTCCGAAACACAAGAATATGACTCCGAAAATATACTGATTAGCGAATTCGCCGCTCCTATGAGAAACAACGGCGCAGGAATTAACCTTACCAACACCGACTCGGACTATACCTTTAGCGATGGCTACACTATACTCACTACCTCTACTATTGTAGGCGACAACGACGCTAAAGATGCCACTGGCACTGGGTTTATGCTAATGCCACAAACCATAGAAGCGTGGAATCCCGAAACCGCAAATACCGATATTACTAAAACTGGCGCATACCTAGCCATAAGTTGCGATATTACCCAAACCAGAACAGACAATAATACAACTATCCCTATTCACTACAAAGAAAACTACCTATACGTACCCCTAACTACTCAAATTGACTACGGTGACGGCTCTACTACCAACCAATGGAAAGCCGGATATAAAATAACATATAAACTGCTCTTTGGCGGTGGATATAGCACTCCCCCTGGCTCTGAATATCCCGTGGAAACACTATCGCCTATCACTATTACAGCCACTGCCGAGAACTGGACAGTGGTAGACCCTGACGTTCAACTCAACCTCTAGAAGCCCCCCATTAATGCTATGAATAAATTAATATCAATAGTGCTATTGCTCGCAATACTTATAGGGTGCCAACGTACCGATGAACTCAGTAGCGGAAATAATAATAACCTCTACGAAATTCAACTCTCAACCTATGTCAATACCGCAACACGTGCCAGCGCACTAAACAACAGCGCCTTCAATACCGAAGGACAAAACTTCCAACTCTACGCAACTTCTATTGATAATAACAATAGCCTCTACACTATTGGCTACACCACTGTCTACAACATTGAGGGAGAATGGATAGCTGGACAATACAATGATAACGCCTGGGTCGACGCTCAAACTATGTACTGGCCAACCTCTGCCTCAACTGTCGACTTTCACGCTTGGTCGCCTAGCGAACTCAAACAAATTACATACGGTGCCGTTGAACTTGACACACCTACTAACGAAGCATTCTTCGTAAAGTGCGACACTCGTGCCACTAACTACACTGGCGCAAATGCCGACCCTACTATAACATTCTACAACACAGACAACGACGCTCTGACCCTTGATGACGATGGTTCTACACCCTCTACACAAGATGATATTATCTACGCACTGCAAATCAACGAGAAAAACCCTACACAAGAAAGTGTCGACGGCGGAATCCCTAATAGCCAAATAACACTCAACTTCTCGCATATCTACACCCTGCTGAAGTTCAAAATCGCTACACAAAGCGGCATTCAAGTGCGTATAAAAGCTATGACACTGCACAACGTCGTATCGCAAATGAGCTATCACGACTACTACAACACTGAGGGCACTAGAACAAAAGTATGGTACGGATGGGATTCATACGGAAGCTCAGACCTGCCGAACTACCACTGTGTACCTATGAACTGGGCGGATGCTACCTCCTCAGACTTCTTTACCAGTACCACCGATAACCCTACTATGGAAATCCAAAGCAACAATGACCTGATGGTTATTCCTCAAACAATTACCGCCTGGAATCCAAAACAAGATGGATATGACTACACTATTGCGTGGAATGATGGCTTAACAGGTGGCTACGGATACCTAAATGCATACCTGCGCATCTACTGTGACATCACACTTGTGGTAGACAAAGCCGACGGCTCTACTATCGACGTTCCCCTCTTTGGCGATAACATTACCCCTAGCGGAGATAGCAGCTTCGAAATGCCTGCCGACTACTGTATCTACGTCCCTATCAGCTCCGCAGATGCCAACGGTAACGAAGTGTGGGAGGCCGGAAACCAAGTCAACTACCTGCTGACATTTGGCGGTGGATACGACAAAGATGGTAATACAGTGCTCAGCCCTATTGAACTGACACCTACCGTTTATAGCTGGGACTACGTTAACTAATACAAAAAATGACAATGAACAATATACTATCAGCAAAACTTAGAAAGGTGATGGCAACTACACTACTTTGCCTATCACTGTTGCTCACTGCCTGTACCCAAACTACCGACCCAGAACAAGAACCCACCCAAGATGCTATACTCTTTGGAGTGGAAGGCGTTGCCCAAACTAAAGTTGACTACGATGGACAAAGTGCCGACTTTACAGTGGGTGACCAAATCGGTGTATATGCATTCTACAACAACTTCTACTATTACTATACACAATACTCTAGCTTCGCTGAATCTGTTATCTTTGCTAACCAAGGACTCACAGTAGACGAATCAATGAACGCTACCTACTCACCACTCGTAAGTTGGACATTTAGTACACTATACGGTACTGCCCCATATACCCTAGATGTTGTGGCCTACTACCCCTTCAAAGAAGGATATAACGAAGACTACGCTCTCTTGGTTCACGACGATAATGGCGCAGCAACTCTAAAATATTACTACGTAAACAGTAGTGGTGTAGTAAACTCTGGGGTTGACTTTATGACTGCTCAAACCCGATACGATGACTCTGAAGCTCCAGAAAATTTCCGCACTGATATGCTTGCACTAGAGAGAATTCCACTTAGCTTCACTCGTCAGCTCGCTAGCCTAAATCTCAAAGTAACCAAACCTGAGGGGTACAGCGATAAGATTGTAGTTAATGGCATTACTGTCACCTATGATGCCTACAAAGAATTCTTGCAAACAGTTGGTGCGTCCCCACAATCAACGTGGAGTGAAATGACTGAGAATTATGCGCTTACTGGCTCTACTGAATGTAACGTGACACTTTCTGAAACCGACTACGACGAGACTACAACTACTAATAGTGCAGGCTACTTGCTAGAGGATGAAGATATGTTTTTCTTCCCTCCCGAAACCAATATACTAAAGGTGGACTTCGACATTACTGTTGGAGCAGAGAAAACAACCTACACTTGGCACCCTCACATTGCTACGATTCAGGCAAATACACACTATACGCTTAATCTGGAACTCGACCCTGCAAGAGCGAACTAAATACTTCTACGACTATGAAAAGATATTACACTATACTGGCACTTGTGGCACTTGTCATTTCTATGACTGTGGCTTGTAAAGATAATGACCTAACAAATGAGCTAAACGACCCTACGGAACAGGATGATAACTCGATTGCCTTTTCGTCGTCAGTACAAACTACCAAGGCCGTGGAGACTGATATAAACGCACTACAAGAGTACGGAAAGTTTAATGTCAGCTCATTTTTGGAGGATGATGACTTTACATACTACTTTACCACTGATGTGCTCTACGACGAAGATTCTGGTTGGGGATATAGCGACACACGCTACTGGCCCTCAATGCCGCTTTCGTTCTACGCATACAGCCCAGTGCAAGACAATATAGTTGTGAGTGGCAGTGAAGACTATACAGGCTATGCTCTTACGTACACCTGCCCTTCGGATATTGACGAGCAAGTGGACATTTTGGTCAAGACTCTAACCAACCAAACTAAACCCGAGAGTTCAGCAGTAGGACTAGAGTTTCAACACGCCCTTAGTAGCCTAAAGTTCAAGATTCAATTCGAGGACGAAAAGAATGTAACACTGAACTCTATCACACTGAACTACGTAAATATAGAAAAGAAACGTACATATAATTTCAAAAATCAGGCGTGGGATGAGCCTACTACCAAAGTATGCTTCAATACTGAGGATGACCTGCTCTCAACTGCCATTACTCTTACTAGCGACGACGACAACAACAAAACCACTATCGACCCAGACACATCTCCAATCCTATTTGACAAGATAGATAATCAGCTAATGATCGTTCCTCAGCCTATTAGCAGCAGTGAGGATGCGCCACAATATATCTCGATTCAAATCTCGTATAATATTGTCAGCGTACAGGATTCACACGAGTATGAGGTTAAAACGGGTGTTATGCCGCTACCAGCTCCGGTAGTTAACTCTGTGACCCAGAATGAATACAAAATGGGAGAGGTCTACACCTACACGTTGGCGGTGAATGGCGATAAGATTCTCTTTGGCGATGTGTCGATTGAGAGACAAGACGATCCAGTTGAAGCTTATGGAAATATCGACCTTGGTCTGATTACTACTGCTACAGACCCTACAACTATTGAAGGGTACACAATACCAGAAGATGGAAGTGATAAAGCACAATATTACTATACCACCGCACTACGTGTACAGACCCTACTAGAGAGTGGCGTACGTGACTTTGTGGTGGTTGGTTCGCTCGGTGCAAATACTACTAATACACTTGGTGATGGCAAGATAGGTTACTACGGTTCGGAGTCTAGCCCATTTTCTATTGGTGCAGACCTAGCTGGTTTAGGCTATGGGGAGGGTGACTTATTCTCGATTGACCTGAGAGGAACCTACGACTACCCTGAGTTTCAGTATGCCAATAATGACACTAGTGGTGAGGATGAGGTTTCGGTAGCTTCAAATAATAGCATTAACCCAGAAGATCCTATCCTTATTGCAGGTATGTTTAGTGATGTGGACAGGTTAGATGAGATTATCCTACCATACGGCATTATGGCTATTGGTAATCACGCCTTTGAGGGTTGCGATGCACTTAAGCGCATAAATATTGCAGAGGTGCAGCATATCGAGATTGGTGCGTTCCAAGATGCCTCTGCACTCGAAGTGGTTGAAAGTGGTGCACTAACACGTGTCCACGAACACGGCTTTAATAAGTGCGTTAAGCTAACGACTATCGACCTTTCGGGTGTTACGGAGATTGATGCCTTCGGTTTTGTAAACTGTGAGAGCCTCACAGATGTTGATTTATCTAGCCTTGTAGATATTGGGGCGCACGCCTTTAATGGTTGCGTGAAACTAACCCTCCAAGAGGGAACATCTATACCTGAATTCACGATTGTGGAGGATTATGCCTTTGCACACTGCATTGAATTAGGATCGAATAATATCGCCCTAGACCTTAAGGCAACGACAAAAGTAGGTCACCACGCCTTTTCAAACTGCGAACATATTCAACTCACTAACGGAGCACTTAGCGTGCTAGATACTGTTGGGGCGTATGCCTTTGCAGATTGCATTCTACTAGGGATGGGGGGGCAAGAATTCTACCTTCCTGAAATAGATGTAATCGACACCTCGGCATTTGCAGATTGTGGATACATCAATATTGTAGAGGGGCTAAAGAATCTAACCCAAATATCCTATCAAACCTTTATGGGGTGTACGTCGTTGACGGGATATAGGGCAGGTAGTTCTACACCGATTCTAGAATTGCCAGAGGTTACAATAGTTAAAGGATATGGTTTTAATGAAACAGCAGTAACCAATATTAGTTTTAGTGAAAAGCTCACAACTATCGAGGAACACGCTTTTAATAGTTGTACATCACTCACTACGCTATCAGGTCTGGAGAATGTGGCTGAAATTGGTCGCTATGCTTTGGCTGATTGCTCATCGCTAGAGGAGCTGAGCCTACCGAGTCTAACGGATGGCAACTGGAGTGTAAACTTCTTTACTGGTTGCACTGGGTTAAAGACACTTTCGTTGCCACTACTTACAGAAAATACTATTAGCTACACTAATGATGAAAATGTCACTCGATTAGAGACACTTTTCGGGATACTTAGCTCATCATTTAGTGCACTTGAGGTTGTGAATTTAGAGAACCTTGTTTTTGATATACCTGGTTGGGGAGTATTCAAGAACCATACAAATCTTAGAGAGGTTAATTTTGCAAGTGCTACTAGTGTTGGTCGTGGTGCTTTTTATGGGTGTACAGCATTAGAGTCAATAGATGTTTCAAGCGCAGAGTTAATTGGTGCTCAGGCATTTGATGATTGCACAACCCTTGAAGAGCTAGTGCTGCCAAAAGTAACTGCATTTGAACTCTATTTCATTTCTGGCTGCACGTCGCTTAAGAAGTTAGAGATGAATGCACTAGTAAATGGTTCGTACACCTACGAAACAACAGATGACGACAATGTAGTTACCTCTAATACTGCTCAAATCGGATCATTAGTTAGGGGTTGTACTTCACTAGAAGAGGTTATATTACCAAACATAACAGGGTTTGATGGAGTGTGGTGGGGTTGTTTTAATAGCAGCAATCTAAAATACCTAGACCTCTCATCTGTTAAAACAGTAATTAATGGCTTATTTGATAAAAACACTACAATAATTTCTGTAAATTTCCAAAGTGCTACGGAAATTGAAATGTATGCATTCTCAGGTGCCACATCTCTATTAAAGCTTAACTTAAGTGGACTCCCTACTGATGCAACTATTGGTGCTGATCCGTTTGCTGGAATTCTAGATGACCAATGTGAAATATGGCTATCCGATGAACAAGCCGCTACAGCCTCAGGTAATACTTGGCAAGGTGTCACTTGGAAAGCAATACATACCCCAACCAGCGGCGATGAATTTACTCTCTACTAGTACCAACACCTAACGAAAGGGGACTTCTAAAAATTGATTTATTTGATTTTAGGCGATATTTTTAATTATTTTTTTGCCGCCTTTATGGGAGCATAGCCACGCTATGTAACCATAAAAAGGTGAAAAAAGAATAAAAATATCGCCTAAAAGCATATAAAACCTGATTCAGATGTCCATTGTTTAAAGTTATTTTTTGGTGGGGTCAGTTATTAGAAGTCCCCTAAAGTAACCTTTACCTAAATTATCCACCCACACACTAAACCTTAATCAAGGTAATCTATGGGCAATTAATTGCACTATCATAATCAATAGAAAATTCAAAAAGTAATAATATTTTTTGAATTTTCTGCCATTTTTTGTTACCTTTGCCGTTAGTTTTATTATTCGAAGACTTTTTCAACAAACAAAACAACATAAAGAAATGGCAAAAAAATTTATTACTTGTGATGGTAATTATGCTGCGGCACATATCGCTTATATGTTTAGCGAAGTGTCAGCTATCTACCCAATTACCCCAAGTTCTACTATGGCAGAATATGTCGATGAATGGGCTGCTAAGGGTAAAAAGAACATCTTTGGCGAAACCGTTAAGGTTATGGAAATGCAAAGTGAGGCTGGTGCGGCTGGTGCAGTGCACGGCTCTTTGCAGGCTGGTGCTCTGACCACTACCTACACTGCTTCTCAAGGACTTCTGCTGATGATTCCTAATATGTACAAAATTGCAGGGGAACTTCTTCCAGCAGTATTCCATATTTCGGCTCGTGCGCTGGCTGCTCAATCACTCTCAATCTTTGGTGACCACCAAGACGTTATGAGTGCTCGTGCAACTGGTTTTGCAATGTTGGCAGCTGGCTCTGTACAAGAGGTTATGGATCTAGCGGCTGTTGCTCACCTTACTGCTATCAAGGGTCGTATACCATTTATGAACTTCTTCGACGGTTTTAGAACCTCTCACGAGATTCAAAAAATCGAAGAGTTTGACACCGACGAACTTCGTGCACTAGTTGATTGGGACTCGCTTGCTGAATTCCGTGAACGTGCTCTTAACTCAGAACGCCCTCAAACTCGTGGTACTGCGCAAAACCCTGACATCTACTTCCAAAGCCGTGAGGCTGCTAACCGCTTCTATGATGCAGTCCCTGCAATCGTGGCTGAGTATATGGAGAAAATTAGTGCTATTACTGGTAGAGAATATAAGCCATTTACATATTATGGGGCAGAGGATGCTGAGAATATCATCATCGCTATGGGTTCTGTAACCGAAACTATCAAAGAGGTTATCGACCTTAAGGTGGCGAAGGGTGAGAAGGTTGGTCTTATGTGCGTACACTTGTATCGTCCATTCTCAGCTAAATACTTCTTCGAAGCACTTCCAGCTTCGGTTAAGAGAGTTTGTGTGCTAGACAGAACCAAAGAACCTGGTGCTAATGGTGAGCCACTTTACCTTGATGTTAAGGAATTGTTCTACGACAAGGAGGTACGCCCAATGGTTATTGGTGGTACTTATGGTCTATCGTCTAAGGATACTACCCCTGCTCAAATCGAAGCGGTGTATGCTAACCTAGCGATGAATGAGCCTAAGAATAACTTCACTGTTGGTATTGTTGATGACGTTACTTTTAAGTCACTTGTAGTTGGTGCGGAGTTCCCAGCAGGTGCTGCGGGTACTTTCGAGGCTCGTTTCATCGGTCTTGGTGCTGACGGTACTGTGGGTGCAAACAAAAACTCGATTAAGATTATCGGTGAAAATACTGACAAATATTGCCAAGCATACTTCTCGTATGACTCTAAAAAGTCGGGTGGATATACCTCATCTCACCTTCGCTTTGGTGATAACCCAATCCGCTCTACTTATCTTGTAGGTACTCCAGACTTCGTTGCTTGTCACGTGCCATCGTACCTTGGTAAGTATGACTTGGTTAAGGGTCTAAAAGATGGCGGTACATTCCTTTTGAACTCTATCTGGAGCGCAGAGGAAGTGGAAAACCACCTGCCAAACTCAATGAAAAAATACTTCGCTGAGCACAATATTAACGTTTACCAAATCAATGCAACCAAAATTGCTCAAGAAATTGGACTTGGTAACCGTACAAATACCATTATGCAGTCTGCATTCTTCAAACTTTCGGGAGTAATCCCTTACGACCTAGCGGTTGAACAAATGAAGAAAGCTATCGTTAAGTCGTATGGTAATAAGGGTGAAAATATCGTGAATATGAACTACGCTGCCGTTGATATGGGTGGTGCAGTTGAACAAGTGGCCGTTAAGGCTGAGTGGGCAACACTTGGTGCTGATGCTCCAATTCACGGTGAGGATCGTCCAGAATTTATCGCTAAGGTTGTTGACCCTATCAATGGTCTAGAGGGTGATAACCTACCAGTTTCTGCATTCAACGGCAGAGAAGATGGTACTTGGGAAAATGGTACTGCCGCTTACGAAAAACGTGGTATCGCAGCCCTTATCCCAGCTTGGCAGGCAGAGAACTGTATCCAATGTAACCAATGTGCTTATGTCTGTCCTCACGCTGCTATTCGTCCATTCTTGGCGACGGAAGAGGAGGCTGCTACTGCACCAGAGGGTACTACATTTGTACAGGGTAATGGTCCTGTTAAGGAGTATAAGTTCAAGATTCAAGTGTCGCCACTTGACTGTACTGGTTGTGGTAACTGTGCTGCAATTTGTCCAGCTAAGCAAAAGGCACTTATTATGGAACCACTAGAGGTGCTTCAAGCTAAAGAAGAGGCTTCTTGGGAATATCTACACAATGAAGTTGGCTACAAAGCAAACGTTGTTGATAAGACTAAATCGGTTAAGAACTTGCAGTTCGAACAACCGTTGTTCGAGTTCTCGGGAGCTTGTGCAGGTTGTGGCGAAACTCCATATATCAAAGCAATTACTCAGTTGTTCGGTGATAGAATGATGGTGGCTAATGCTACTGGTTGTTCGTCAATTTATGGTGGTTCGGCACCTTCTACTCCTTACTGTAAGAATGCACAGGGTAGAGGTCCAGCTTGGGCTAACTCACTATTCGAAGATAATGCTGAGTTTGGTCTTGGTATGCGTCTTGGTGGCGAAAAGCTTAGAGAGCGTGTTGCGCTAGTTATGACTGAAGCTATCGAAAAGTGCACTTGCTGCACCGAAGAACTTAAGGGCTTGTTCCAAGAGTGGTTGGATAACCGTGCAAGCGGCTTGAAGACTCGTGAACTCGCAGATAAAATTCTTCCATTAGCTGAGGCTTGTGACTGCAAGGCTTGCAAGGATATTGTTTCTATGAAAGATCATTTGGTGGCAAAATCACAGTGGATCTTTGGTGGTGACGGTTGGGCTTATGATATTGGATATGGTGGACTTGACCACGTTCTTGCAACAGGTGAGAATGTCAATGTACTTGTTATGGATACTGAGGTTTACTCAAACACTGGTGGTCAGTCGTCTAAGGCTACTCCAGTAGGTGCGGTTGCTAAGTTTGCTTCGGCAGGTAAGCGTATCCGCAAAAAAGACCTTGGTGCAATGGCAATGACTTATGGTTATGTTTATGTTGCACAGGTTTCGATGGGTGCAAACCACGCTCAATACCTTAATGCACTTAAGGAGGCTGAGGCTTATGATGGTCCATCGTTGATTATTGCTTATGCTCCTTGTATCAACCACGGTATTAAGGGTGGTATGGGTAAATCGCAGATGACAGCCAAACGTGCGGTAGAGTGCGGTTACTGGCACTTGTGGAGATTCAACCCAACCCTTGAGGGTACTGAGAAGAATCCGTTTACATTGGATAGCAAAGAGCCAGATTGGAGCAAGTTCCAGGAGTTCTTGGGTAATGAGGTTCGTTATACTTCACTTGCAAAACAGTTCCCTGGTGAGGCTAGCGAGTTGTTTGCAGCGGCGGAGGATAATGCAAAATGGAGATATAACACTTATGTAAAGTTCTCTGGAAAGTAGGAGATTCTTTATAGGGGACTTCTATAGATATATAGTTAGAGAGGGGGGAGTTTCTTGAGGAACTCCTCTCTTTTTTTGTTTTAGGGGTGTTAGGCTAAAGCGCATTGGATGATCAGAGTTTGTTAGAGCTTGTAGTATTGCAGGCTAAAACTTGAGCAATACAACAGAGCAATAACTTTTGGGGGTTGAAAGAAATATTCTCTTCCCAGTTTAGTCTAAAGCTCCCCGCCCCCTCGCAACTAGAAATAAGATTACTTTACACCAAGCTAATAATACCTATTTCCTTTAAAATATAAATTAATTTAAAATTAATTTATTAAAATATTTCGTTTTTCAAGATATATTTCATACCTTTGCGGATGTATTAGGGAGGTTATTTTAAATATAAATAACTAACCGAAGTGTCTATTTGTATAATTTTTACTGAACTAAGCTATGAAAAGAATCGAAGCAGTAATCCGAAAAACTAAATTTGAAGAGGTTCGAGAAGCATTATTAGATGCAGGTATCGAATGGTTCACCTACTCCGAAGTGCGTGGTGTAGGCAAATCTCGCCAAGGCCGAATCTACCGTGGTGTTATCTATGACACCAGTTCCATTGAGCGTATTTTGCTCACCATTGTGCTCAGCGATGAGAGTATTCTGCCAACTGTTGATGCTATTGTAAGTGCCGCCCATACCGGAGAAATCGGGGATGGGCGTATTTTTGTCTCCAATGTCGAGGAAGCATACCGCATAAGACTCGGCAATAGTAGTAGTCAAACACAATACATTGAAACTAGAAACAGATAAAGGGGACTTCTAATAACTGACCCCAATAAATAATGATTAAATAGAATGGACAACTAAGACTCGGTTTTGTATGCCTTTGGGCGATATTTTTATTCTTTTTTCACTTTTTTATGGTCACTTAGCCCGCTAAGCTTCCATAAAGGCAGTAAAAAATAATAAAAATCTCATCCCAAAATCATACAAATCAGTTTTTAGAAGTCCCCTAAATCTCAAAAAATGGAAAATAGTAATATAATTGAGCTAGCAATGTCGCTAGATACCGTATGGGTGCTAATCTCTGCAATGTTGGTTTTTATAATGCAGGCTGGCTTTGCGCTGGTGGAGGCAGGCTTTACTCGTAGCAAAAATACCGTAAATATTCTTATGAAAAATCTACTCGATTTCTCAGTAGGTTCTCTTGCTTTTTGGACTCTGGGCTTTGGGCTGATGTTTGGCGCAGGGCAGTTTATTGGAGATATTGACTTATTTGGTACGGCTGACTATGCCAAGAAACTTAATATCCCAGTCGAAGCATTCCTAGTCTTTCAGACTATGTTCTGCGCTACGGCAGCAACCATTGTTTCGGGGGCTATTGCAGAGCGCACAAAGTTCAGCTCATACCTTATATACTCAGTATTAATAGTCGGCGTGGTCTATCCAATTTCGGGTCACTGGGCGTGGGGAAATGGATGGTTAGCGAAGCTTGGTTTCAATGACTTTGCAGGCTCTGCGGTGGTACACTCCGTTGGTGGATGGTGCGCATTGGTCGCAGCGTGGGTAGTTGGACCTCGCATCGGAAAATATCGCAATGGCAAGGTCTATGCAATACCTGGGCACAACCTTACTTTTGCAGCCTTAGGGGTCTTTATACTATGGTTCGGATGGTTTGGTTTCAACCCAGGTTCGCAACTTGGTGCAGCTGGCAAAGAAAATGCCGTTGGAATTGCGCATACTTTCCTCACTACCAACCTCTCGGCTGCTATGGGTGGTATAGTTGCACTTCTAGTGGCTTGGAAAAGATATGGTAAGCCTTCTTTGAGTTTAAGTTTGAATGGAGTCTTGGCTGGATTGGTGGGTATCACTGCTGGGTGTAATGTAGTCTCGGCTGGTGGTGCAGCAGCCATTGGAGCGATAAGTGGAGTGGTAATGATCTTTGCAGTTGAGTTTATCGAACGTAAATTAAAAGTTGACGACCCCGTTGGTGCAATATCTGTACACGGTGTTTGCGGTACGCTGGGTACAATCTTAACTGGGGTGTTTGCACTAGATGGCGGTCTGTTGTATAGTGGTGAGTGGTCATTCTTCTTGGTGCAGTTGATGGGTGCAGGAGCCTATATGGCGTGGGGACTTTGCTGTGCCTTTATCATCTTTAAGGGTATCGACAAACTCTTTGGAATGAGGGTTGAAAAACGTATCGAAGAAGAGGGACTTGATGTTTATGAGCACGGAGAAAGTTCTTATAATTAGTCGTCCCTTAAAAAGTACTTAACAATCAGAATATCAGTAAAATAACCTGTATAATATTTGGGAATATCTGCAAGTTTTCGTATCTTTGTGCTATAAAACTTGCAGATATTGTCTATGAAACCAACACTTATTAGAAGA
>JAWXTM010000034.1:2550-20623 GCA_044433505.1 Rikenellaceae bacterium | reverse complement strand
GAAAATTTTATCGCTTAGGCGGAATAAATTTGAGCCTGGCTCCGATTTGTTTCGCCTTTTCTTATGTCCCTATAGTTTCTTGACCTCAATTCAGTTGCATTTGCAGGTTGAATTCAGCAATAATTATTTTAAGGAGTTTTCAGAACACCCCTCTTATTATAATAATTAGAAGTATACCACCAATGGAGATGGCAACCCATTTGAGTGACTGCGTAAAGTCAGAGGGTTCTTCCTCAGTATCTTCACTCTCGATAGTTTCTTTAGTTTGAATAATATCGTTTACTCCAACGCTGTCTGTGCAGGATTCTTTGTCGCTTTTGACTTCGATTTTGGTAGTGGTAATTCGCTTTATTGGTTGGTTGCGCCCCAAGTCTGGCGGATTGCGCAAGACACTGTTTTGACTGTATATACTATCTACACTCTTTTTCTCAACGAGCTTTTTACGACGATGCTCTGTTGGTATAATTGCAAGTGAATCAAAGCAATACTCCATAGGGTAATATTCTACCATCACTTGGCTCACAGAGGCGATTTGTCGCTCCACTTCACGCTTAACTTGCTGAGAAATCGAGTTATCTACTGTCACCACCTCAGCCTCGTTCTTGCGCTGCACTCGTTTCAATGAGGCGCACGAAAAGAGTATGATAGTCAACACAATGACTACACTGTATTTTAATAAGTTGTATTCCATTTTATTTTCCGTTTAATATTTTAGTTACTCTATTTCTGCGCTCCTCCATCGTGAGTTCTTTTTGGGTATGAATAGTTTTATCTTCCCACGGCAAAGGGTACATCGCTGTCATATCACATCTATCTTTCTTTTCAATTTGAATTGAAGTCAAGACCCAAGCAACCCATCTGTCACGCTCCCAAGCTTGCTTTAATCGTGAGTGCTCAAGATCCGCCCAACCAAGATATGCGTAATAGAACTCGACAGGTGTCAGTGTATTGAACTCTTCTGAGCTAAGTCCTATCTGCCCCACGGCAATGGCAAACCAACGCTCGTAGGTGATAGGTTCAGGCTCGCTGTCGAAACTTTGGGTGTCAGAGTCGTTGCCATCTACTTTTTTGGCGAGATAGCCCCAAGTTTATCGGTTAGCGGAGCGATTGCCTCGACAAAGAGTTCCGACACGTTGAGGATTAGCGTTGGCTCATCATCAAACATATCCCAAACATCGTCCTCGGTGTAGCGAACATCGGATTTACTTCTACGTGCGCCTTCATTCAAGCCTGATGTTGTGAGGCTTACGATTGAGTCAAGGCTACTGAGCGACTCGGTAGAAGTCACTGCGCCTGCAAATTGAGAGTTCTGAAGTTTAGCGAAGTTATTAATCGCTCTTATGCCAAAATGGATCGGCAATGCTTTGCCTTGGAAGTTGATTTCTTTCATTATTTTACGTCTGTTTCTGGGTTAGAATTTGGTGTTGTTGTATCGGTAGGAGTAAGCTCTCCGCTACCCGTGATTGAGTAGCTATAAGTTGCATTGTCACCTGCCGTGGTACTCAGTGAGAATGAGGTAATAAAGCCATCGCCCGAGTAGGTTTTCAGTAGTCCCGATAAAGGTGATTTAATAATAACCTTTACTAATTTTTTACTCAAAACAATGCCCAAAACATCCTCCGAGCTATGGGTATTTTCAATCTCGTCATCAATGACCACGAGTCCATCGCCATCAATCGAAAATGAAATATCGCCTGCCGCCTTTTCCTTGCCTTTGGTATCCTTGGTGCGTATATCCTTGGTTTCCAAATCGACCTTCAAGTTATGCGAGGTTGCGTGAAGAGTCGTTTTGTCATCCACAAGCAGGATTATATCCTCGCCTTGTATTATTTTTTTACTCATAAGATTCTAAAAGTTGGTGTGTAAGAATGTAAATTGTATTGGTGGAAGAATGCGTATTCTGAGGATTTGTAGTAGCAGATTTTGCTGTTTAGCTTTGCGCCCTCAAGAGCGTTTATTAGCTTAGATTTTAGCTTTTCCACCTCTGAAATTGAGTTATGAAAGACCGAAATCTCAAAGGTTGTAGAATAGCCTGCTATGCCGTGGATTGTGCGGATTGGCACTTCCTCGGGCGTTGAGAATGCGGCGTATGGTACAGCTGTTTGACACTTCGTGTCCAAATTGGGCTGCGGTTCGGCAATTCAAACAAGTTTGATTGCTCTCACTCTTGCTCCAATTTTCAGCATCCACCGCCCCTGCTTGCACCTTATCTACAAGCTCAGGGATTTCCATCTCAATTATGCGAAGTAGTTCAGTTTTAAAGTCTGCCATTCGCCCTATCCCTTTTGATTTTACGAATATAAAGCACGCTACACAACCCCACGATTGTAAGTGCAGGCACTCCGACCCACCACACCGAAAAGGTGCTAACAACTGCCGAGGCAAAAAGAATTAGTAGCGCAATGCCAATGATAATCTCTGCGCTGTGATTGTTTGATTTTCCCATTATTTTTGTCGATTTAAAAATTAATTCACTTTTTTGTGAATATTTGAATAATTTGCACTATCTTTGTAAAAAGTTACAGAGATTTATGGTTATAAAATTTGATAAAGAATACTTAAAGGAACTATTTGAGGATGGTAAGTGCTCAAATAAGAAATATAGGTTTCAGCCAGAAGTTGTTACAGCTTATGGTAAGCGTGTATTGGCTCTTATGGCTGCTAGTGGGGTTGAGGAACTTTGTTTGATTGGCGCATTGCATTATGAAGTTCTTGTTGGCGACAAAAAAGGAATATCTTCAATCAGGATAAATAAAAAATACCGACTCGAATTTATCGTAGACAAAAATATCGAAGGTGAAACCATAATAAGTATTTGTACTTTAACTGAAATATCTAATCATTATAAATAATATACGATTATGAACACACAAAAACTACGCTCGTTTACCACACTCCATCCAGGCGAGATTCTAAAAGAGGAGTTTGAATATCGTGGCATCTCTCAAAAGAAAGTTTCTGAGATGATTGGTGTGCCATACACTATGCTTAACGAGATTCTCAACTGTAAGCGACAACTCAACACAGAAGTTGCACTTATGGTAGAGGCGGCATTTGGCATTAGTGCAGATATGCTTGTAAATATCCAATCACGCTATAATTTACAAACTGCTCGCTCTGATGCTAAAATTAGCAAGCGTTTTGATTCTATCCGTAAGGTTTGCGCATCAATTTTATAGTTATTTTATTGGTTTAAAATTTTTAGTAATAAATTTACTGACTGATTTTGCGAGTTCGTCACCGAATATTTCCACGGTGCGTGAACTGCTTTCTGAGTAGGCCTTTTCTAGGAATGGATTCGCACGTAGTCCCTTGGTTGAGCGAGTGAAAACTTTTTCGCCTCGTTCGTTTTCAAAGACCATTAGTTTGCCCTTGCGTGAGGTGCGAGGGTCTTTCGTACCCTCGTGGATAAACTTGCCATAGTACTCATTCACAGTGTCTTTGCGCTTATTAGTTCCGAAGACTGGCTTGACGGCAACCGACACTTCAGAACGTGGTGCGCCCCTATCTCGATAGCTCACTGTTTTGAGCTGCTTTTTGAGCTTTCCTGACCTTACGGGTACTTTACTTCGTGCGCTTTGTAGCATCGCTTTTGCTGAGCCTCGAAGTGCTGAACGCAGCATCCGCTTTTGCATATTATTGGGCAGTTCATCTAAGATCCTCTTTGCCTCAAGGTAGCCTTTAACTTCAACTTTTAGCATCCGTTTTCAAACACTTAATATGCAGTTTTTCGGCTCGCCCCTCTTGGTGAGTGCTGATAATTTCCATATCGGTGTCGTTGTATTTTAGCACCATTCCTGCTCTAATTTTTGGAGTGTAGCGAATGGTAAAAACAACTTCATTTTCGTGGACTATACGACTTGCATAGAGGTTCTCACGTCCGCCTGATTCAGTGCGCTGAGCATAATAAACTCCCATCAAAACCAACTCCTCTGTGCGCTCATTATATTCGTCACGCTCCTGCGATAGCGCATAAATTTCTATTCTTTCTGTGTACATTGACTGTATGGTGTTATTCGCCAAGGGAGTAAAAGTTTCTCGGCTGTGAGTGAAAGTTCCGACACGCTACGCCCTATGATCTGGTCAGTGTGGTTATCGTAAAGCGTACCCAAGATTAAGAGTATAGCCGCTTTGATGGCAGGGGGCAACGTTTCGGCTGTAAATTCATCTTTAAGGTTTCGATTGGTCGCATCATCCGCCACCCCTATTGCCATTTCTAACTTCTCCAAAATCAGCTCGTCATCGTGCGAGGCATCGCCAATTCTGAGGTGTGCCTTGGCGAGTGTTAGACTAATTAGAGCTTCCACTTGCAGTAGCGTGAGTTAGTTTCTTAATCGGGTGAGTTCCTGCATCTAACAGCACGCCATCGACACGTGCAAAACCGAATAGTCCAATCGACAAGTACTCAGCGAGTAGCTCGTTCAAACGAATAACTCTAAAGTTCTTCACCATACGGATTTTATACTTCGAAAAATCACCAAATAGCATTGAGCTTGCACCCGAACCGATACTTGGCACATCATCGTTAAGGATATAACCCTTACCAAATAGCGTTGGAGTCAAACCATCCTTAGCACCGCTCTGCCAAATAAAGTTACCCGTAGTGTCTTTGATTTTTACGAGCGAATAGAGCGTATCACGATTGAACATAAATTTGCCGTTACGTGCATAGGCTGAGTCCACCGATTTAATCAAATCAATGACGTTATCAAGAGTGATGCTTGCCGCTGCTGCCTTAGTTCCGCAGTCAGTTGCCTTTGTCAGGATTCCACGAGGTTTGCCCGAGCCATCGCCAACGGTTAAGTCCTCATTAATACCCCTACCAAAGCTATCGGCGAGGAGTCCACCTAGCAGTGAATCAAGATTAAACGATGAGTCTTGCAACAATTCCTGCGACACTGGAACGATAGGCGTGCGGTAGGTGTAAGCCTTCAAAACCTCAGAACCAAACGATGGAGCTTTCTTTGTAGATTGGTTATACTCAGTTACTACCGTTGCCTTAGAAGTCGTATCGTTAATAGTCGGCAGGGTCACAGACCCTTTTCCTTTTGATTTTATGCTAACAAACTAAAAGCAAAAGACGCTGTGCGTCCCCTGCCTCGAACATTCCGCCATAGGTTTTCAGAGCAATTTCAAGAGTCGATGCAAGTGTTTCGGGGATAATCACACCGCCACTAAGTCCAGTCAGTCCTGCACGGCTTTCGAACATTCTAACCTGCTCAGCATTAATGCCGTTTGAGCCTCTAAGTAGATACTCTGTAAATGCTGAGCGATACTCCTCCTCTTGGTTCTGGTTGGCTTGGTTTGTTGCGTTTTGCGCCATTCTGCCCTCAAGCTGTTTGCGCTGCACGCTTTCGAAACGTTCCTCTTGCTCCACCGCCTTGTCAGCTTTCTCATAATCAGCGAATAGCGCATCCCAACGCTGTTGCTCCTCCGAGGTCATCTCTTGTTGGTCGGTGGCTTTTCTAAGCTCATCAATCTCGCTGTAAATCGATGCTCTCTTTTCTTTTAAGGTCTTTAGTTTACTCATTTCTATTATTTTTTAAGGTTGATAAATTGCACGGTTCTATCTCTGTGCGAGGTGTTAATTGGTTGAGGTTCTTTCGGTTTGAAGTATTCCGCTTTGCGCTCCTCCAAGTGGCGCACACTCGCCTCTGTATCTTTATATGCAGGGTAAACCACCAACGATACATCACGTAACTCAGAGATACCAAGAATAGTACGCTCGTCATATTCTAATCCGTTGTCGCTGTCGGCATATCGCCACTCATCCCTCTCAACTAGGAACTTAAATGAGCATTGCGAAATATCGCCTCTACTCACTAGCTCCAACATATCATTGCCAAGCGAGGTATTAGGTGCTGAGAACGAAAACTTTAAACCAACGCCATCGGTAGAGAGTTGCAAGGTGTCCGAAGTCGTGCGAGCTAGAATCGTGTCGGGATTATGATTAAAGCACATAATCACGTCAGTAACATCGCATTCGCTAAAAGCATCACGACTAATAATCTCTTTGAACCACCCCATAATCGGCTCGCTCCAGGAATCGAACTTGGCGGCATAGCCAGTGATAGTTCTGCTCTCGGCAGGGTTTGCCCTCAACTCAGTAGCTAGGCAGCGCACTTCCATTTCTTTATTTTTTATCATCTGTTTTTGGATTAATTGCTTGTTGAACGGGTTGCATATTGAGCTGAACGAAGTATTCGTCGCCACCATCGTAGGAGTTCATTTCCTCGTAGGCTCTCACTTCGTTTGCGCTCACTGCCCCTATGAAATTCAGATTTTTATAGTACTCTGAGCGTGTTTTTGCATCGCCTCTTAATAACCCATTTGGATTAAACTTGAAGTAGTAATTTGAGAACTCGTCAGTGCGTAATAGTTTGCGATTAAACTCCTCCTCAATCCTCACTAAATACGGCATCAAACAGTACGTTACGAACTCCATCCCTTGATGCTCAATGTTATTATTGGTGGCACGTTCGAGGTCAGCAATCATATGGGGTGGCACACCATAAATAGTGGCAATCTCCGTTTTTTGAAATTTTCTCGTTGCGATAAATTGCGCATCCTCGGGCGGAATAGAAATCCGCTCATACTGCATACCGCCCTCAAGAAGTAGCGGCAAGTGCGCCTTGTTTAGACCTACGGACTGCGTAATCAAATCACGTTTAAGTCGCTCATAGGCATCGGGTTTAAGAGTGCTTGGATACTTAAAAACGCCCGACATATTACCACCCTGATTAAAGAATTTTTCGCCATACTCTTGAGCAGCCATAGTCAGCGACAAGTTATCACGGTGAACAGCAATCGGACTCTTACCCTTGTAGCCATTGGTCGATAGGTTCTTAATATGAATAACCTCATCATTGGCAATCATCTCACCGCCTTGGGTGCGATAATAAAGCGTGTCATTACCCTCATCATAAACTGGCTCAATCGAAGTCGGATGCAAGAATTTTAGATGGCTAGGTCTATGAAATTCATCCCTATAAATCCTCGCATAACCATTGCCCCACAGAGCAACGCTAACCATCAAGTGGTGCATCAAGTCAAAGCGACAATTATACGAGTTCGGCTGTTTGAGCAACCCATAGCACGGATGCGAATAATCCCTTACTCTTCCATCCACACACCTCTTATAAAGGTGAATCGGCAAAGTCCCCACGGTTTCAGAAAGAATCCTAACGCACGCCCACACAGCCGACAAATTCAGCGCACCCTCCTCCGAAACGCACGGCTTGCTAGCCCCATCCGCCACCGCCTGCGCAGTCAGCACCTGATTAACCACCGCCTCAAACTCACCGCTACTCGTGCGCCTCTCCGTACCCCGTATAAAAGAAAACCATCCCATTCTGCTCGTAAATTTTTTACAAACATAATGGGTGGTTCTCTGTTTTAAATAAAACTAAGTTGCGTTTAAAAATGCCCCTTGCGATATAAGCGAGCAATCATCTCCCTCAAGCTATTATATTCAGCATATCTTCGGTAGCCAAAAACCTTAATATGAAAGTCCTCTAATCGCTCGTATGCCTCTTGTTTTGTGGGGTAAAGATTCTCCATTCTTTGGTAATATTCACTAAATCCCTCTAAAGTGCCAAATCTTGCAATAGTTGGATTTTGATGCGGTATTGCGTTTAATTCCGCCTCGATCTTACTGCGCAAATTTAATTCTTTAGTGGTGAAGTTCTTTTTAATTCTTGACATTGTTTTGCTTTTCTGTTTTATAGGGTTAGTAATCCTCGGTTGTTGTAGGGGTTGTTGTCGTCGGTGGCTTGGGCGGTCATCCATTCGCCTAATGCCATTATTGAGGCTACGATGCCGTCGATCTTTTGGGTGGATTTTGCTTTGTCGGGTTTGATGTTGCCTGCTGGGTCGGTCATTACGACTGTCGAGGCGAGCATCCAACGGAGTACGGGGTTGCCGTAGTGTTCGATCTGTTTGGTAAGGACTAGCGTTTCGAACTGCTTGGTCGGGGCTGCCATAGAGCCGTAGCCTTGACCGAATGGCGAGAATTCTAAGCCCTCGTTGCTGAGGTCGATGATGGTTTGCGAGGCATTCCAACGGTCGTAGGCGGTCGATTTTAAGTTGTAGTTTGCGATTATCTCTAGTATATCGGCTTTTACGAAGTCGTAGTCTAGGACGTTTCCTGGCGTGACTTTTACGTAGCCGTCCCTGATCCACATATCGTAGTTGATATTTTCCTTGCGTACCTTTTCGAGCATCTTCTCCTCGGGTATCCAAAAGAACGGCAGGAGCTGAAATTTCTCGTTTTCGTTGAAAATTAAAACGAATGCTGTAATGTCGGAAACGTTCGATAAGTCAAGTCCGCCCCAACAGTCGCAACCGATTAAGTCGTTAGGGTTGGTTGGCGTTAGTTGATTGTAGCACTCCATCCAAGCAGCATCTAAAATCCACGTTTTCTCTGCATCTACCCAAAGGTTTACATTTTTAGTCATTACGTTACGCACCGCCTCGGGGCGGTTCTTGGCATCCTTTACTTGGTCAGCAAGGTAGTCAGGAGAGAGTGAAACACCTAAGTTTGGATTTGATTTAATCCACATCTTTGGGTTGTCCCATTCCTTTTTATCGTCCAACGTGTAAATCATTCCAAAGAGCGTATCATCCTGATTTACACCTCGCAAAATCTTTGCGACATTATCACGATAAGCGTAACACGCACCTGCCTTGTTAAATCCTGCTGTAGTGATGATAAACATCAAAGGCTGTCGCCTCGCCCCAAACGCTGATTTAATCACATCGAACATTCCGCTGTCTTTGTGAGCGTGAAATTCGTCGATAATTCCGCACGATGGATTCAAACCGTCGTGAGTGCCGTAGTCGCTAGATAGAGGTTTGAACTGCCCACCTTTCAAATCATAAGCGATTGAGTTGCGATAAGGGGTAAGGTAGTTTTTGAGGTCTGTCGCTTTCACAATTTCCACTGCATCGGCAAAGCAAATCTTCGCTTGGTCTTTAACAGTTGCTGCCGAATAAACCTCTGGGCGAGATTCACCATCCGCAAATAGCATATACAACCCTATACCTGCACTCAAAGCTGTCTTGCCATTTTTACGAGCAATCTCAATATACACGTATCGAAACCTACGAGTACCGTTTGCCAACTTCCACCCAAAGATATTGGCACTTCGTGCCCAAATTTGGCGGCGGTTCGGCAATTAGAACAAGTTCTATTGCGCTCACACTTGCTCAAATTTTCCACACCACGAATTGTTGCCACGGCTCAAGTTTAAAACGTTGCCCTGCCCACTGCCCTTTGGTGTGTTTCAGCGATTCGATAAACTTAATCGCTCGTGCGCCTGCCTTGCGATCAAAGAACCATCCACGCTCAAGAGCATTCTCCAAATCATCGAAGTAACGTTTCACCGCCAACTGCACCAATTCACAAGCAAGTATCTTACCTACTTGCACGTCCTCAGCATACTGCTCCGCTATATGTAATTTCTTATTCTTCAAATTATTCATTCGCAATTATCTCAAAATCCGCAAAATCATCTTTTTTCTCTTTGGGTGCTACCATCCCCGATATTTTGGATTTGCTAATCGGAGTAAAACCAAACTCACTCGCAAGGCTCTTCGCATTAGTAAGCGCACCCTCTGCAATCCTACGCTTTGGATTTATCTGCGTTTGAAGTCCGTTTTTAGTTTCCACTTCAATTGTGTAACCCTCTTTCTCAACCTCGTTTGAAAGGTCGTGATATAAAGCCATCTCCCGACAATATGCCACAAGCAAATCCAACCCCACGACCTCAAGCAGTTTCTGATTAATCAACTGCGTAGCGGTGTACGTGAAAATTCGCTTTGCCGTTCCTTTAAGGCGAACCCTCGGCAGCTCTACAATCACGTCCATCGCCACCTCGCTGTCCATTCTGCAGGGTTGATCCGTCCCTCTCAGCCGTTTCTGTTCATTAGTTAATTTTGCCATAATTTTTTAGTTTTTACAATTTACCCAAATCCTCGACGACTGCACGCACGTGTAAAAGATTAAGGGTGCGATTACATTTTCGAGGGTGTGAAGGAAATCTGACCCCTCCCCCTAAAAATATTTCATTAAAAATTTGTTATTTCCCAAAATATGTACTATTTTTGTACAGAATAATTGACATAATAGTTTACATAAAACTTTACAGAAATGATTTTAGTAACAGTAACAGAATTTAGAAATAACCTTAGCAAGTACCTTGAACTTGCTTTTAAGGAGAAGGTTGCACTAAAGAGCAAGAAAGGAATTATTGAACTCAATCCAAGCAGTGAGATACTTCTAAATCCAAGCCCTAGTCGTGACCCGTGGTTCGACAACAAAGAGAATGTCAAGGAGTTAAACAGAAGGCTTGCCGATATTGACAGTGGCAAAAGCAAACCGATTTCGTGGGAGGATGCTAAGGCTCAACTCGGCTTATGAAGTACAGAATAACTCTTGATCCAAACGTGCTTAGTGATATTGATAAACATATCAAAGCAGGTAATAAAAAACTTGTTGTCAAGATTAATCTTCTTATTGGCGAACTCTCTGAGCACCCTCGCAATGGAACTGGTAAGCCAGAACAACTGAAAGGTTATAGCAAAGAGTTGTGGTCGAGAAGGATTGATGGCAAACATCGTCTTGTGTATCAAATTATTGAGGAAGAACTCGTTGTTCTTGCTTTGACTGCTTACGGTCATTACGGTGATAAATAACATATTTTTAGCGGTTTATATATTTGCACTCAGCTTTTGTTGGGTGCTTTTTTTATTCACCTTTATAAGGTTCATTATTGATAATTAGCGTTCTAATTTCACCGAAGTTGGTGTTGTTAAAAATTTGAAGTTTATTTTCCATTTTGGTGGTAGTTTTGGTTGATTTTGTGTTATTTAAAATATTTTATGAATGGTAGTTAATGCGACCAGATTTAGGGGTAAAAAGTGCGAGTTACGCTCAAAAAGCAGTCGATTTCGGGTAGTTTTACCTAGTGAGATAAATCTTTGAACGTAGGCGAGTTGTGTGAGTTTTAGTGGCTTAATTAATCATACGTTCATACATCCACATTTTGACAATTTTTATTTTTGCGACTTTTTGAATAAAATCCCTGCTATTTTCTTACTTGGTGAGCGAGTTAGCATTCTCCGTTGGCGAGCCATATCAATGTAAATTCTCGTAACATTTGTGTTGGAATGCCCGAGCATATCCTTGATATCCTCCACATCCATTCCCTCCTCAACCATTAGCGAACCGCAGGTGTGCCTGAGCGAGTGAGCAGTGATTTTTGGGTCATCAATTCCGATAGCTCGAAGTCTACGCTTTACAATTGCCGATATAGTTGCTTTGGATAATCGAACTGATTCACGGTTACAAAATGCGTGGCTCAAAAACAAAGGGTCGTTCATTCCAAATGCTCTATCAGCAAGATAATCCTCTAAAAGCTCCTCGATAACAGCAGGGATTGCAACACGCTCACGCTTATCAGTTCGCCCTTTCCGTTGAACGTAAAGCACCGATTGCTCACCCTCTTTGTCGAAGTCCTCAATGTTTATTCGGTTAATCTCGCAAGTCCGCAATCCATTCGTTAGCATCAAGGCTATCATTAATTTGTCACGCTTGCCGATCAAAGTCGCTACATCTATTGATTCAAGAAGTTTATTGCTCTCAGCTCTGCTAAGTGGGTGCTTGTAATGCTCCTTTTGTTTTGAACTGCTTTTGATTCCTAGACCAATATTCTCGTAATATCTCCGACCATCACAATAGCTATAAAACAGCTTAACCGCAGTCACGTAACTATTTGAGGTAAAAGAGCTTTTACCCTGCTTTTGTAACTCTTGCTTATACTCCAAAATATGGTGTCGCTCGGGATTCCTCGTGTCGATTCCGTGAGCAGAAAGCCACCGAAACCACAGCTCAATCTTGCGTTTATAATCCGATTTTGTAGCAGGCAAAACATCTAAATCCATAATCCATTCTTGAATTATCTCGCTAAGTTTTAGTGTCGTTCTCATTCCTTTTGGTGCTTTCTAGTGTGCGCCTCTCGTCCCGATTTGCGGTTATGACAAGTATGGCAAAGGCTCTGTAAATTATTCATATCCAATGGCTCACCGCCTTGGTTTATCGGGGTTATATGGTCAGCCACCTTGGCGGCTTTAATTCCACACTCTTCACAAAGCGGATTTTGTTCTAACTTCAAAGCTCGGAGCTTTCGCCACGCAGGCGATTGGTAGAACTTCGTATTGCTATGGATTCGCCCCTCTTGCGCTTTGCGCTCAGGTTGCCACGGTCTACGCACTGATTTTTTGATAGTTGGCATATCGTTAAAATATTATGTCGGGGTTAATTGGCAGTTTATTCTCTTCGACTTCAAAGCCGACAATGCGCACCACTTTGCAGTATGGGTAGCGACTCCTTAACAAAACGGCAGAGAAATCATACTTCGTAAAATCAGCAGTATATGCCCCCTTAATACCTCTTGCGTGGTTAATCTCCAACGCTGCAACCTCGCTATCGTTCCACAGTTCAAACGAGCCGTTGCGTGTGCAGTATTTCCTGCGTCCATCCTCAAGATGGAAAATTATTCTTTTAATTCCCATAGTAGTCAATTATTTACGTAAACTCTCACCGTTAAATTCAATTACACGACACAGGTGATTCAGCCTATCCATCGTGCGCTCCCCGTATCTGTTTAGAATCTCTTGCGAGCTAAGATTAGTTGTCAAAAATAGCGGTCTGTGATACCTCTCTGCAGTGTTGATTATCATATTAACCCCCTCAGCTTTCTCTCCAAAATTATTAATGTGATTCTCGACTCCAATATCATCAATTATCGGAAAATGACTTCTTAGAAGATAATCAAGATTCGTTTCTAATCGTTGGGCGTAAGCGTGCGGATTATCTCGTGAAAGCTGTTTCGATAAATCTTGAGCGTGAATCGCCCTAGCAACGATATTCTGCATTCTCAGCAGTACGGGAACAACCCCAGTGATAATTACCGACTTACCCCTGCCACAATCGCCCATCAAAAGCAAACCCTTACTCTCAATATCGACCATCCAATCTACAACGGCATCATACTCAGGCAAATATTTATAGAAAATCAGTGTCTTATCGACCTCTTTAAAAATCGCCTCAAACAAGGCCCTGCATTCCGCATAATTCCCCCACGACATCCGCTTAGAGGTCTTAACATCAAGTGTTCTCTGGCGAGTCATCTCGCCAATAAGTTGTGAAATAGTAATCATAGTTTTATAGTTTTAAATTTGTGTTTAAGGTTTATGTTTAATCGGTTGAGGTTTAAACTTATCGAGGAGTCGCTGTCGTTCTCGATAAATTGCAGCACGAGGAATCCTCGCCCTAATCTCGATAATCGAGAGCGGCAAGCGTAAATTCTCACTCCAGCCGCTACGGTTCGCAATCTGCATCAAGGCGTGCCACAGCGAAATCCCCTCAGGAGTCAACTTGTGACTCTCCAGCCAATCGTAAAACAGTTTTAATTCAGTTAAGTAATTCATAGTAATAATCATTTTTCTGCAAAGTTAATGGGTGTAACACTCAGTAGAACAATTTTTTATAGACTTAATAAGGACATACGGTAGACGAAATAAAGACATTGCTATTTGTATTTATTAATTAGCATATCAAAATCTGACTGGCGCTCTGTATTATCGGGGATTATACCCTTGAACCTCAATAGACTACTACGCCTAATACGCACTGACCCATCAACGATCTCTTTCTTTATTTTGTAGCTCTCGCACAACCTATCAAGCTGACGGACAGAGCGACCTATAAAAGCCGCCGCCTCCTTGCGAGTCATCATAAACTCAACATCAATAGCAGGTGTAGACTCTAACTTTCGCATAGCATCCAACTTATCCTGAAGAGAAAATATCGTCTCTTGTATTTCGTCTATTATTGCAGTAAAATCCATAATATTTATCTTTAAGTTTTACGCTGCAAAGCTCCGAAGAATAAAAATAGAAAATACCCCACGTGGGGTAAGATTGTTTCTAAATTACTGATTGATAATAAGATTAAAATTCATCATTTGAGAGTCGCACTCTTAAACGGTCGAGAAAAACCGTTCTTTTGGTTTTCCTGGATAGAATATCACGCTTAATATCCCGAGGAGGTCCTAGCTTGATGTTCAGTAATCCCTCAAATGATTTTACAATTTCCGTAAACGGAGCAGTTCGGCCATCTGATAGCATGATAGATTTTGTAAGATTTATAGCAGTCAATAGTTCTGCAAGTTCTGTTGAAGTGCCGTTCCAAAAGAAGTTTGATTTGTTAGAAGCTGCTATCCCTTTTTTGCTTAATTCAGGATCTGATGTTAGCTTTCCAAGATTGAGTAATTGCAAATACCCATTAACTAGGCACTTGGCACGTGAAATATAGAATATATCACTTTTACTCTCCTTGTTGTCGATAGCATAGCCGAGAATTGCAGCAAGCTCCGTAAGCAATATAAATAGTTCTTCATAGTCAGTATGAGTTTTGCAGATTATTAGCAGGTTATCTCTAAATTCATTAAAGAGTTCAGCTAGATTGGCATTATTGTTGTTTTGATTATTGTCGGGAGTAAGCGCAGAGATAAATCTCCCATTTAATATATTGTTCATTTTAAAATTCGTCTTTAAATTAGATTGTAAGATTTAGAAATCAGCCGTATATGACTGATCTGAAACAGAGGGTAGATCCCACCTGTGGTTGCCAGTTTTTTTGTGGTGGCGGACGAATTTTTGGAACAGCACATTTGCCGCTCATAAATAGAAATTGTGGTTTGGTTGAAGGTGTTGATTGTTATTTAGGCACGTAAGTTGTTGTGGTCAACAATGTTTCGATAGTTCTCATAATAAGCTTATTAGGGCTTTGAAAAACTATATATCCCGATGGTCATATACCCAAGAATTAGGCACAGCAATAGCTGCAAACTCTCTTGAGAAGGGTTCGGAATATCGGATTGCTTTATAGCACAAAAAGCAAGCCCCTAGAGTTTATACTCTTGGTACTTACTTAAACTATAGAAGCAATTTAATGGTTGCGAGGAGGGCTGTTAAATTATGTACATAGGGCGAGAGAGAGTTAGTTGTTTTACGTTTTTTTTGGTTCTAGTGATTTGCCCCAATTCCTACTTCTTAAGCATAAATTAGACATTTCACATAGGTCTTGCAATTACAATTTTAGTGCCATAATAGATATCTAGTATTAAAATTTTCCTAAATTTATTTTTTTCTGTAAAGTATAAAGTCAATACTTTTCGGTATCTTTGTGTTTTGTAGTACGAATAAGATTATATGCAAACAAAAGTTAAATAGTGGGAGAGATAACTAAATATCACGCAAAATATTATGCTCAAAGTTTAACACTAAAGCATCCATCGCACAGTCTTCAGAAGTTGACGTCAGTGCTCAGTGATGCCCGTGTAGATTTAAATCCGCATCAGGTGGAGGCGGCTCTCTTTGCATTTAATTCGCCTTTGAAGAAGGGTGCAATCTTGGCTGATGAGGTAGGCTTGGGTAAGACTATTGAGGCAGGACTAGTGATTGCTCAAAAATGGGCAGAAAAACGAAGACATATTATTGTTATTTGCCCTGCTAATTTGCGCAAACAATGGCAAATGGAGTTGGAAGAGAAATTCTTCTTGCCTAGTACTATTGTCGAAAATGGTGATTTTAAAAATCAATTAATTTCCAACCCGTTCAGACAAACAGAAAAGATAATCATTTGTAGTTATCAGCTTGCTTATAAACGTTCAGAAGAGCTGGCTTTAACGCAGTGGGATTTAGCTGTAATAGATGAAGCTCACCGGCTTAGAAATGTATATCGCACAGACAATAAAATTGGAAATGCTATTAAGAATGCATTAAAACCTACGCCAAAGATACTTTTAACTGCTACGCCCTTGCAGAACTCTCTCTCGGAGTTATATGGCTTAGTTAGTTTGATTGATGATTATGCTTTTGGTGATTATGGTAGCTATAAGGCGCAATATTCTAGGCTTGAGAGCGAGGATTCGTTTCTATCCCTAAAGGCTCGTCTAGCACCTATATGTCATAGAACACTTCGTCGTCAGGTGCAGGAGTATATAAATTACACCAAGCGAGTTGCTTTGGTCGAAGAATACACTCCACATAAAGAGGAAATTGAGTTGTATGATATGGTAACAGAATACCTGCAAAGTGAAGAACTTTATGCGCTACCAAATAGTCAGCGACACTTAATTACCTTAATATTAAGAAAACTACTTGCTTCATCAAGCTTTGCGGTTCAGGGTACTTTTGTAAAGTTGACTGAAAAGTTAGAAGCAATTCTAAAAGGTCTACCTAAAGAGGTTGATTATAGTGAGGATTACGATTTGTTTGAGGAATTAGTTGAGGAGTGGGATGACTCGCAAGACACTGATTTTGACGAGTATGACCGTGAGGCGATTGAGGACGAGATTGCGCAGCTAAAACGTTTTACGGCATTAGCGCAAAGTATCAAATCTAACTCTAAGGGAGAGAAATTAATAACTGCGCTTGATAAAGGTTTTGTAAAATTGCAGGAACTTGGCGCACCTCGTAAAGCTATCATATTCACAGAGAGTCGCAGAACGCAGGATTATATTAAAGATATTTTAGAGCGAGCTGGTTATGAGGGTAAGATTGTACTTTTTAACGGTACAAATTCGGATCGAGGCAGTAAGAGTATTTATAATAATTGGCTAGCTCTGAATCAAAATAGCGATAGGGTAAGTGGAAGTAAATCGGCTAATATGCGTCAGGCATTGACAGATTATTTCAGAAATGAGGCAGATATAATGATAGCCACAGAGGCTGCTGCCGAAGGTATAAACTTGCAGTTTTGCTCTTTGGTGGTTAATTATGACTTGCCTTGGAATCCGCAAAGGGTTGAGCAGCGTATTGGTCGTTGCCATCGTTATGGTCAGAAGTTTGATGTTGTGGTGCTGAATTTCTTGAATAGATCTAATGAGGCAGATCAGAGAGTTTATCAACTTTTGGATGAGAAGTTTAAGCTATTTGACGGAGTTTTTGGGGCTAGTGATGAGATTTTGGGTACTATTGGCGAGGGTATTGATTTCGAAAAGCGTATTGGTCAGATTTTTCAGAGATGCAGAACTAAGGAGGAGATAAATTTGGCTTTTGATGATTTGCAGGCGGAGTTTAGTAGAGAGATTGACAAGACCCTTAAGGATACTAAAAAGAAACTGCTTGAGAATTTTGATGCTGAGGTTCACGAGAAGCTCAGAATGAACCTGAAGAAAGGGCGTGAGTACTTGACCAAGCAGGAGCAGTGGTTGTGGGCAATCACTAAGTTGTATGTTGGTTTGAATGGTAGTTTTAATGACAGCTCTTTGAATTTTAGGATAAAGCAGAATATTGTAGGCTTGGCGCAAGGCAATTATAGGTTGTTGCGTGGTGGGGAGCGTGTTCAAGAACCGAGTGCTAATGATTTACTTGTTGGGGAGAAGAATGAGAAGTATCGCCCTACGGAGCATTTCGATGGCTTTAGACATATTTATCGCAGTGGTCACCCTTTGGCACAGCAGATTATTTCGCACTATAAGAACGATAGTTTAGAGACTGCAGAGTTAGTTTTTACTATGCCAAATGACAAAATAAAGCGAGCTGCAATTAAGCCCTTTGTAGGCAAGAGTGGTTTTATGACTTTGACAAAACTGACTATTAATAGTTTTGAGGAGTCTGAGTATTTGATTCTTAGCGGTATGACTACAGATAACATTCCTTTAGAACCAGAGGCATGTCATCGTTTGTTTGACTTGCCTGCAACAGTTGGCCGATCAATTTTGATTTCGCCAGATATGCTTGACAATTTGAAGTTGGCTACTATTCTGTTTAAGAAGCAAGTGATTGACTTGAATGATGAGAGGAATTTGCAGATATTCAGTGAAGAGAGTGAGAAGTTAAACAAATGGGCGGAGGATAGAATTTTTGCAGCAGAGCAGGAGTTAAAGGATATTAAGCGACAGATACGAGAAAAGACTCGACTGAGCAAAACTAATAAAGAACCGAGGATGTTGGTTGAGATCCAAAAAGAATTGGCTAACTTAACCAAAAGGCAGCGCAAAGC
>JAWXTM010000034.1:0-2450 GCA_044433505.1 Rikenellaceae bacterium | reverse complement strand
AGGTATTACGATGGTGGTGATTTTATGTCTATGCGTAGGTATAAGAAAGATGTCTATGCTATTCCTTATGAGGGCGAGGAGGTTAAGTTGCATTGGGCGAATGCCGATCAGTATTATATCAAGACGAGTGAGTATTTCCAGAACTATACGTTTAAGTCGGGCGATTTAAATGTAACTTTTTCGTTGCGTGATGCCTCAACTGAGCAGAATAATAATAAGGCGCAAAATGACAAGGAGCGACGCTTTAAGATATGTGAGGAGGATTGCATTACAGTTAATGGAAACAACATTACAGTGTGGTTTACTTATGAGCCAATGCCAAAGAGCGTTAAGCAGCCAGCACTTCAAGTTGAGGCTTTAAATAAAATAAAGAGTGAGTTGCCGACAGATTTGGCTATTGAGCTTTTGCGCCTTATGCCAACTGAGAAGAACAAGAACCGCACACTTTTAGAGAAGCATCTTAACGATTATGTTTCTCGCAATTCGTTTGATTATTTTATTCATAAGGATTTGGGAGGTTTTCTTACTCGTGAGTTGGAGTTTTATATAAAGAATGAGGTTTTCTTTATAGATGATATTGACACTGCTGCGCCTGATAAATTTATGGCGCGTCTTTCTCAGGTTAAGACTATGAAGGTTATAGGTTGTCAACTTATAGGCTTTTTGGCACAGTTGGAGGAGTTTCAGAAGAAGTTGTGGTTGAAGAAGAAATTTGTAGTAGAGTCTAATTACTGTATTACACTGGATCGTGTACCAGAGGAGCTATATAAGGAGATTGCCTCTAACGATGCACAGCGTGAGGAGTGGGTACGCTTGTTCTCTATTGACGAGATTAAGGGTGACAGTGGTGATGGCGGATTATTTGCTAGCACAGTTGCAGGTTATAGCGAGCCACTTAGCATTGAGTTTTTAGAGCAGAATCAATTTTTGGTATTAGACACAGCTTTTTTCTCAGAAGCATTCAAACAACGTCTATTGACCTCTATCGACAATATAGATGAGCAGTTGGATGGCACACTTATTAACTCCGAAAATTTCCAAGCATTGAACTTATTGCAAGAGAAATATAGCGAGCAAGTAAAATGTATTTACATTGACCCACCGTATAATACTGGTGATGATGGCTTTACATATAAAGATAGTTATAAAGATTCTTCGTGGTTATCTATGCTGTTAGATAGACTTATTAAAGCCAAATCTATAATATCAGAGGATGGTGTATTATATATTTCTATTGATGATAATGAAATAAGCAATGTTCGCCAATTATCTGAAACAATATTAGGGAAAGATAATTTTATTGAATGTTTGATATGGAAAAGAAGAGCAACGCCTCCAAATGACCGTGTTATAGGAAAAAATCACGAATATATCGTTTGTTATGCGAAAAATATTGAAAAGGTAGAGCTGTTTCTTCAGCCAAGAACAGATGAGCTTAATGGTAGATATTCAAATCCAGATAATGACCCTCGTGGTGTGTGGGTTGCATCTGATTTAAGCGCAAATGGTAAAGGTGGCAGGCTTACTGAATCGTGTATTTTTGGAATTGAAAATCCAAATACTAAAAAGGTTTATTTTCCACCTCAGAATAAATGTTGGTTATACAATCAAGAAAAAATCAATGAATATCTAGCCGAAAATAGAATTGGCTTTAGGAGCACTGGAAACCCTTTTCTAAAAAGATATTTGTCCGAAGTTAGACAAGGGGTTACACTTCCAACAATCTTGTATAACCATAGTGTATCTCAAGACTCAGCAAAAGAAATTAAAAATTTATTTTCAATTGATGGCTTTGAGTTTCCTAAACCAACAGGTTTGATACAAACACTAATTACTACGGGTGCTAACAACATACAGACTGTTTTTGACTTCTTTGCAGGGTCGGGAACGACTGGGCATGCTGTAATAAATCTTAATCGTGATGATAACGGCAAGCGAAAATATATGCTTGTGGAAATGGGTACATATTTTGACACAGTTACTAAACCTCGTATCCAAAAGGTGATCTACTCAAAGGATTGGAAAGATGGTAAACCAGTGAGCCGTGAGGGGTCATCGCACTGCTTTAAGTACGTGCGTTTGGAAAGTTATGAAGATACGCTAAATAACCTTAGACTAGAAGCTGCAAAAGGTGAGATCAAACAATCCGATGAGTTTAAGGATGGATATATACTTGGGTATATGCTCGACACCGAAACTCGTGGATCACTGCTAAATACTCAATGGTTCGTTAATCCGTTTGATGTTAAGCTAAAAATAACTCGACAAACCGAGCTGCAAGAGCGCAACATTGACCTTGTCGAAACGTTCAACTACTTGATAGGACTTAACGTTGAGGCAATCAGCTACCCTAAAGATGGGCTATGCGTGGTAGAAGGCACAACTCGCCGTGGCGATAAAACACTAGTACTATGGCGCAACTGTTGCAAGATAGACAATAAGGAGCTAAA
>JAWXTM010000033.1:0-20715 GCA_044433505.1 Rikenellaceae bacterium | reverse complement strand
CTTGCCTAAAAATCAAAGACAAAAATCTTTCGGTTTACAACCGAAAGCTAGCACAAACTCCCATAAAAGTCTTTGGGGGGTTTGGGCGAAGACCAAACAAAAAAAAATCGAAGATTTTTTTCCAAACCCCCAAAGCTATAACTCTGGTGTAGTGTTTTAGTTTGAGCTTGTATTACAACAGACTAAAATAATGAAAGTTTTTTGGTTCTTTTGTTCACAAAAGAACGATGGCATCAGTCCGCTAGAGCAATAGCAAGGCGGATGCCTTGCCTAAAAATCAAAGACAAAAATCTTTCGGTTTACAACCGAAAGCTAGCACAAACTCCCATAAAAGTCTTTGGGGGGTTTGGGCGAAGACCAAACAAAAAAAAATCGAAGATTTTTTTTCCAAACCCCCAAAGCTATTACCCTGTTGTGGTGCTTTAGTTAGTTTGTAATACTACAAGCTATAATAAACGTTGGGCATCTGGCGTGCCCAGAAGTACAAAAAAGAGCTGTACCCTACCTTGGATACAGCTCACTCCTCCCTCTCTATAAAAAACTATAGCAAAAAACTCAAATCATCACCCGACGCAAACTCCCTCGGTGACTCACCATACTTGAAAACTCGCATTGTACGACTACCAATATGCTCCATCCTCTCACCCTCAACCCTCAACATACACCCCTCACGAAGCCCTGCCACATACATCCCACGATTCATTGCTATATACTCCTCAATTCTCTGTTCACGAGTCTCACCTGCGTGACCATCAGGATGAGCATCCAAATAATGTGGGTTAATCTGGAATGGAATAAGACCAAGAGCCTTAAATGTCATTGGCTCAACTATAGGCATATCGTTGGTCGTATAAAGCCCTGGGCAGCTCATATTGCTACCTGCGCTCCAACCAACATAAGGCGTGCCCGAGAGAACCTTCTCTCTGATTGGGTCTATCACCCCATAGTCTTGCATATACTTCAGTAGCGAAAAGCTATTACCCCCACCCACTACTATTGCCTGAGCCTCACGCACTGCCTGAGCAGGATTAGCAAAGCGATGGATACCCTCTACCTCAATTCCTATCTCAGCGAAGCGATTGCGCACCTTTTCTTCGTAGTCATTCCAACAAACGGTCACCCCAGCATAGGGTACAAAGAGCACCTTTTTAACTCCCTTAGAGCTTAAAAATTCACGAATATTTTCCTTTGGATACTCTAGGTATGCCTCTCCAGCATTAGTGGAGTTTGAGATTAATAGTAGATTCATTTTTTTATATTTTTATACAAAAATAACTAAAATTTTGCAACTATACAATAGCTCTACCTAATTTTTCGACGATTTAGTTCTCTGTGATATGCTCGTGCATTGGCGTTATGTTGCGATAGCGTAGAGGCAAAAGCGTGGTAGCCCGAAAGATCGGACTTTGCGCAAAAATATATGTAGTTATGTGCATTATCCGCATAATTGAGCGTTGCCTGAATAGCGGCTATTGAGGGAGCGCAGATGGGGCCTGGAGGCAAGCCTGCATTCAAATAGGTGTTGTATGGCGAAGGGTAGCTCAGGTGTTTATTTAGGATTCTTTTGAGTGTAAAGTCACCCATTGCAAACTTAACCGTTGGGTCAGCCTGAAGCGGTATGCTGCGCCTGAGCCTATTGATATAGACCCCTGCAATGTCAGTCATTTCGCTCTCTTTGTTGGTTTCCTCGTCAACTATCGAGGCAATGGTTATAATCTCAGTGGGCGAGAAACCAAGCCTCTGCGCACTATTGGAGCGTTCGGGGTTACTCCAGAATTTTTGGTACTCAGCCTTCATACGTTCGCTGAATTTCTCAGGGCTTTCGCTCCAGTAGAGTTCATAGGTATTGGGGATAAAGTAGGCTATATAGTCTTCTTTGGTGGAGTTTTGTGCATCGACCCTAAAGTACTCTAAGAATTCTAGTGAGTCAGCCATCATACGCTTCGATACCACGCCAGAGAGCTGTTCCAGAGTACGAATATTATTAAAGGTGACACGCACAGGGGTCTCTCTGCCGAGCAGCAGCCTAGATAGTATCATACGGTAGCTATCACTCTTGTCAAAGGAGTAGTTGCCAGCCTTAACGTTCTCTACGCCACGTTCCTTGGCAACTTCTTTCATCTGATCTGCCGAGGCGATAATGCCTTGTTGAGCCATATTATCGGCAGCCTCGCCAATAGTAGTAGTACCAGAGTAGAACTGCACCGTACCCTTACTAACCACCACTGCGCTAAAGCGATAGGTATATTCGCCATACGCCCAGTATGCGCCCCACGCCCCCACTAATATAAATAATAGTAGAATTAGCCTAATGATTCTTTTGAATTTCGGTTTTAGTCTTTTTTTTGAAGCCATTTTCTTGGAATATTTTAAAGCCCCCCCTCAAAAAAAAAGTGCCTACTTTTTCTTTAAGCAAGCACTCTTTATGGGTAAATTTAGTTAATTACTTAGCATAGCTAACCGAGCGAGTCTCACGGATAACCGTAACTTTCACTTGCCCTGGGTAGGTCATTTCCTCTTGGATAGTGCGAGCAATCTGGGTAGAGAGGTGCTCTGCCTTAGCATCACTAATCTTTTCGCTACCAACAATCACACGAAGTTCCCTACCTGCTTGAATAGCATAGGTCTTCATAACACCTTCGTGAGCCATTGCAATATCCTCCATCTCTTTAAGGCGTTTTAGGTAGCTTTCCACCACTTCACGGCGTGCACCTGGGCGAGCACCCGAGATAGCATCACAAACCTGAACGATAGGAGAAATCAACGATGTCATCTCAACCTCGTCGTGGTGAGCACCAATAGCATTTACAACCTCCGCCTTTTCTTTGTTGCGTTCAGCGACCTTCATACCGAGGATTGCGTGTGGCAATTCTGGTTCATCATCAGGCACTTTACCAATATCGTGGAGCAGACCAGCACGGCGTGCAAGTTGAGCATTAAGCCCTAGTTCCGACGCCATAGTACCAGCAAGGTTTGCCACCTCGCGCGAGTGCTGCAATAGGTTTTGACCATAGCTAGAGCGGTACTTCATCTTACCCACCAAGCGGATAAGCTCTGGGCTAAGTCCGTGGATACCGAGGTCGATAGCAGTACGCTTACCAATCTCTACCACCTCTTCTTCGACCTGTTTGGTGACTTTACCCACCACCTCTTCGATACGAGCAGGGTGGATACGACCATCCGTCACAAGTTGGTGCAGCGACAAGCGTGCAATCTCTCTTCTCATTGGGTCAAAGCCCGAAAGGATAATAGCTTCTGGGGTGTCATCAACAATAATTTCCACGCCAGTAGCAGATTCTAGCGCACGGATATTGCGTCCCTCACGACCAATAATACGTCCCTTAACCTCGTCCGAGTCGATATTGAATACCGTTACCGAATTCTCAACAGCAGCCTCCGTAGCAACTCTTTGAATGCTCTGTACTACGATTTTCTTAGCCTCCTTGCCAGCCGTTAGCTTAGCTTCCTCTACAATATCGTTAGTTAGAATCATTGCTTCGCTTTGAGCCTCCACCTTTACTTGTTCAAGGAGTTGAGCCTTAGCATCTTGAGCACTGAGTTCCGAGATTTTTTCGAGTTGTTCTAGTTGATTGCGTCTAAGTTTTTCGACCTCTTCTTTTTTAGCATTAAGTGTGTCTAGTTCTTTTTCTACACGTTTGCGAGTTGCTTCGAACTCTTTTTTAGCACGATTAAGCTCATCATTTTGCTTATTTACAAGAGTTTGTTCACTCTTTACACGAGCTTCGTTTTGCGAGAGTTTCGAGTTACGTTCGTTAAATTGTTTTTCATTTTCACTCTTAAGCTGCAAGAATTTTTCCTTGGCTTGGAGTTGTCTTTCTTTCAGTAGTATTTCACCATCACTCTTTGCTTTTTTGATAATAGCGTCACGCTTTTTCTTAGTCGCAGCGTTTATTACCAAGTAGCCCAAAACAGAGCCTAGCACTAGTGCCGTGAAACCCACTATAATTGTTGTTATCATATAGTTTGTTTTTTGTAAAAAAGGGGGGAAGTTTAGTTTGTCGAAAATCCGATGAACTATACTTTTGGCATCCTGCGTCGATCCTCAGACTTCCACTGTTGACTTCTTGTTGAAGCATCAAGTTGCCTTGATGTGAGGCCTGCCTTCGATCATTCTAACTAAAGACACCGATATTTTAAAAGTGAAATTCGCAAAGTTTTTCCCCCGTATTGTTTGTTTTCTTATTCCTCGTCCTCTTCTTCCTCCTCATCCTCATCTTCTTCATCATCGAGCAGCGTAAGTATTACACGTTGTGTTTGATAAGGCAAGATTTCAGGTGTTGCATCCTGACTACCAGCAATTCCTTCAGCCAACCACGATGGTATGATAGCTTCGGCAGTTTCGCCCTTACGCATCTCTTGGATTATAAGTGCAAAGCCGTAGTAGGTAGAAGTAGTACTCTCGAAGAGTGATGAGGTCATCTCCTGTTCGTCGTAGCTCGTTGAAGAGTCATAGTATCCATTTGCGACTGCCACAGATTCAAGTGTTGTTGAAATCAACTGACCATCTCCTGGGAAGTATGTTGACACATTGTAGTTATATGTCGAGTCTGTAGATACTGTATCTCCTAGTGGATTTTCTTCGATAATTCTCATATAGAGTCCTTCGACAATAGTGTCAGCCTCGGTCATTCCCCAATTTTTTTCGACCCACGCGTTGATATTATCACGTTCCCAATAGTAAGCATTATTGACTACTTCGCTAACAGTTACATCAAAAATGATAGGTGTACTAAGGTAGCTAGATGTTGTACCAGCATATCCACTATTTTGATCCATCGTATAGGTGCTATATCCTAGTTCCACAGGGATATAGATTCTAGCCGAGTCGCCTTCCCTCATATGGCTTAGTCCGTAGTAGAAACCTGGGCATAACGTTGTCGACATTACAAATGGTTCGAAATCATCTGCAAAGTGAGTTGTGTATAGCCAAGTACCCATCATTTTTGCCGTTAGAGAGTCACGAGTCGAAAAGATGTTGTTTTGTAGTGTATAGCCAGTGTAGCTCATCTTTATCCAAGATGAGTCGGTATCTGGCACGGTTAGTTCTTCCCAGTTGTCTTTGCGCTGAAAAAATTCAATGTAAACATATTCATCAGTAAGTTCGGCATTGGGGGCATACTTTGCCATCCACGCCTCGAAACTTGCTGTTGTGAGTGCCTCGTATGCACTCTCGTTGTTCACAGCACACGAAATCAAGCACACTGTCGCAATTACACTTAGGAAAATCTTTTTAAACCTAGTCATTTTCAATAATTTAGATTACTTCTTTAAATGCTCCGAGTGCATCTACCTCAAAGTTTTCGATATAGCTTAGGTGTGCTTTACACTTAGCCTCTCCCTCTTTGATAAATGCAATGGCAGAGCTTCTATACATCTGGGCATCTACGCCTGCTTGTTGTAAAATCAAATGTCCCATAATAGTATAACCAGCCATCTCTACTAGGCGACGAGCGTGGAAATCTTGTAGTTCTTTGTCACCTGCGTCTAGCACTAGCTTAGTAGCCGCTTCAAACTCTTGGCGCATTGCAACAAGTTTTGCGCCATAGCTTGCTAGGTCGGCAGGTGTTTCTGCTTTTTCATACTCTGCGATTTGCGCAAGGTATGTTCCCTTAAGTACACCAACGATTGCTGCCACAACTTGAAGCTGGGTAGTACCCTCGTAGATGTTTGTGATACGTGCATCACGGAAGATTCTCTCGATTGCGTAGTCTTTCATATATCCACTACCACCGTGGATTTGCAATGAATCGTAAGCAACTGAGTTAGCATACTCCGAGCTAAAGAGCTTCAACATAGGGGTGAAGGCATCAGCCAAACGGCTATAGTACTTCATCTCTTGGCGTTCCTCTGGGGTAAGCGTAGTTTCTTTAGCTTTGTGGTAGTAGCATTTGTAGACATCCACAAAACGAGCTGTTTCATAGAGCATTGCACGAGAGGTGTGGAGTCTTGCTTTCATATTTCCGAGCAGTTCGTACACTGCTGGGAAGTCAACGATAGCTTTACCAAACTGTTCTCTTTCGTGAGCGTATTTAACACCCTCACGGTATGCTGCTTCCATCAAACCGCACGATTGTGCACCGATACCGAGGCGAGCTGAGTTCATAAGTCCCATAACGTACTTAATAAGCCCCATCTTTCTGTCACCCACCAACTTAGCTGGTGCATTAGTAAAGACAAGCTCACAAGTTGGAGAGCCTTTGATACCTAGTTTATGCTCGATACGGCGAACCTTTACGCACATATGTTTTTTGTCATAGACAAATAGCGAAAGACCACGTGCATCTTTAGTACCCTCTTCAGAGCGTGCCAATACCAACGAAATATCGCCATCACCATTAGTAATAAAACGCTTAACGCCATTTAGCAACCACACCCCTTCGTTCTCAGGGTCAGGAGTTGCCTTTAACATAACTGCTTGAAGGTCAGAACCTGCATCAGGTTCAGTAAGATCCATTGCGCAAGTTTCACCCTTATTGATACGAGGTAGGTACTCTGCATTAATTTCACGACTCGCAAACTCGTGGAGAGTTTCGGCACAGTCCTGTAGTCCCCAGATATTGCCAAAACCAGCATCAGCACGGCAAACCATATCGCAGCTCATTACGTAAGGTACGAGTGGGAAGTTCAACCCATCATACTCTCTTGGAAGTGAGATGCCATACACCCCTGCTTGGGTAAGTTTTTCGTGGTTTTCGGCAGTGCCACGTGCATAGATTACTCTATCGTTTTCGACACGAGGACCCTCTGCATCAACGCTCTCTGCATTTTCCCATAGGGTATCAGAGCAAATCTCGCCAATAATCGAAAGCACTCTTTTGTATGAGTCAACTGCATCTTCGAAGTCTAGTGGTGCGTAGTCATATTTTTCAGCCTCAGTGTAGCCATTCTCTTTAAGCTCCACAATTTTCTTCATCAATGGATGGTTCAAATGGAACTGAAGGTCTTTATTATCTGTAAAAAAGTTTCCCATCTTCTTGTATTTTTATTTTGTATTTGCTTTGTAGTGCTTAATCATCTTAGATAGAACGTCACTATAGTCCCCTGTTATTGCGTAGTCAGCAATTTTATTTATCGGAGCTTCTGGATCAGTGTTAATAGAGATAATCATTGCCGACCCATCCATACCTGCTGTGTGTTGAATCTGACCAGAGATACCGCAAGCGATATAGAGTTTAGGGCGTACTGTTGTACCAGTTTGACCGATTTGGCGAGCGTGTTCGCAGTATCCAGCATCGACTGCTGCACGTGATGCGCCTACCTCACCGCCTAGCACTGCTGCTAGCTCTTCCAACAACTTAAAGCCATCCTTAGAACCAACACCATAGCCACCTGCAACAATTACTGGTGCACCCTTGATGTTAATCTTTGACTCTTCGATATGGCGTGAAATAATCTTAACCGTTAGGTCAGTATCCTTAACATATTTAGTCCACTCAACCTCTTTAACTTCGGCAGCCACTGGGCTCTCCACCTTGTTCATTGCCATAACGCCCTCACGAACCGTTGCCATTTGTGGGCGGCAGTCAGGGTTAATAATAGTAGCGATGATGTTACCACCAAATGCTGGGCGGATTTGGTACAGTAGGTTAGTGTACTCATTTCCTTTAGTATCTTTATGGTCACCAATTTCGAGTTGGGTACAGTCAGCCGTTAGACCGCTATGCAGAGCCGAGCTTACACGTGGAGCCAAGTCACGACCAATGCTAGATGCACCAAACAGAGCAATCTGAGGCTTAATTTCACCAAATAGTCCACACAAAATAGCAGCGTGAGGCAGCGTGCGGAATGGAGCAAGCTCTTCGCCCTTTGCCACGTGGATAATATCTGCGCCATACTCTTGTAGTTGTTCCACTACGCCTTCCATTTCGTTTCCAATAACAACAGCTTCGGTCTTTACGCCAAGTTGCCCGGCTAGTGAACGACCCTTAGTTAACAGTTCCAAAGAGACATCAGCAATCTTGCCTGCCTCAAGTTCAATATATATACTTACGTTATTCATTTCTCTTTCTAGTAATTTAATGTTAACCGATTGTGTGTGATGCGATTAGCTCTTGAATCATTGCTTCAATCTCGCCATCGCTTGCACCCAGCTGTTTAGCTTCTTTGGCAGTGAATACGATATTTTCAATCTTCTTAACCTTAGTAGGAGAGCCTTTTAGACCTAGGCTTTCTTCCTCAACATCAAGATCTACCACGCCCCACTGAGGGATATTTAGGTACTCTCTTTTGCTGCGTAGTGGAAGGTAGAAGTCTTCGGCAAGAGCCTGTACCTCACTAACAGTCATTGAGTGTTTGTACTTCATCACTCTCTTAGCCTCTTGAGGGCGGCACTCAGGAGCCGAAGCGTTTACAGTAATTACCATTGGTAGTGGGCACTCTACTGTTTCCACACCACGCTCCAAACGACGCTTAATAGTAATAGTCCTTCCATCACAAGCCTCAATATCCTCGCAGTAAGTAACCTGAGGTAGGTCAAGTTTTTCAGCAACTTGAGGCCCAACTTGCGCTGTATCACCGTCGATTGCTTGGCGACCAGCGATTACTACATCTGCACCAATCTTGCGAACTGCTGCAGCCAGCGTATATGAAGTAGCGAGGGTATCAGCCCCAGCGAACTTTCTATCGGTTACCAATACTCCAGAGTCAGCACCTCTAAAGATTGATTCTCTAAGCACATCAGCTGCACGAGGAGGACCCATAGTAACCACAGTAATAGTAGAGCCTGGGCACATCTCTTTAAGACGGATGGCTTGCTCTAGTGCGCCGAGGTCTTCAGGGTTATAAATTGCTGGAAGTGCTGCACGGTTTACAGTGCCATCTTCTTTCATTGCGTCTTTACCAACGGCACGAGTATCGGGCACTTGCTTGGCTAGTAGAACGATTTTTAATCCTTTATTCATTGTTATAGTTTCATTAAGGGGACTTATAGAAACTGATTTATATGTATTTGGAATGAGATTTTTAATTATTTTTTTGCCGCCTTTGTGGGAGTATAGCGGGCTATATGACCACAAAAAGGTGAAAAAAGAATAAAAATATCGTCCAAAGACATATAAAACCTAACTCTAACTGTCCTTTGTTTATCTTAAATTTTAGTGGGGTCAGTTTGTATAAGTCCCCTATATAATTATATTCCAGATTACAAAGATATAAAAAATTTACAAATTACGCTTCAAAAAATCAATACATTTAACCATTAAGTTATTTCTGTACTTGCCCATTGAGTGATTGCAGTCTGGATAGATCAACATTTCGAACTCTTTGTTGGCATTATTTAGAGCGGTTATCATATCGTAAGAATTCTGGATATGTACGTTATCATCGGCAGTTCCGTGCACCAACAACAGCTTCCCTTCGAGCTGGTCAGCGAAGTTAATTGGCGAGTTTTGGTCATACCCCTCGGGGTTTTGATTAGGATCACCGTTATAAAGCTCAGTGTAGATAGTATCATAATATCTCCACGACGTTACTGGCGCAACGGCAATAGCAGTCGAGAAGACATCGCTGCCCTTCAAGATACAGTTCAGTGCCATAAACCCTCCATAGCTCCAACCATAGATGCCGATTCTCTCACTATCGACATAAGGCAATGCCCCCAGTTCCTTGGCAGCAGCAATTTGGTCTAAGACCTCATACTTACCCAAATCATTATAGGTGCAGCTCCTAAACTCGAAGCCTCTAAAGCCTGTACCACGACCATCGACACAAGCCACCAAATAGCCCTCCTTCAAAAGAGCACTCTCCCAGCCGTAGCCCCAGCTATCAGAAACGCTCTGCGAACCAGGCCCACTATATTGAGTCATCAAGAGTGGATACTCCTTACTCTCATCAAAATCATAAGGCAGTAGCATATATCCATTGAGCTTGGTCACACCATCATCTGCCATCACCGTAATAAACTTCTTAGTTGGCAGGGCATACTTTTCGACATTCTCGGTCACTGCCTTATTATCCTCAAGTGTGCGTAGTTCAGTGCCATATCTAGTGCTATGCAGGGTAGTGACAGTAGGGGTAGTAGTATTCGAAAAGCTCTGGATGTAGTATCTATTACCCTTCGAAAAGTCGACGCTATAAGTGCCACTCTGCTGAGCAGAACTAAGCCTTACGGGTTGAGCACCACGCTTCTTGAAGTTAACCATATATGGCTCACGTTGTAGCGGTGACTCCTTTGCTGCTGTGAAGAAGATATTACCACTGCGTGCATCCACCCCATCGAGCGAAGTCACCTCCCACTCTCCATTAGTGAGTTGGGTAATATACTTTCCACTCATATCATAGAGATACAGGTGCCTATAACCCTCCAACTCGCTCAGCACAATAAAGCGATTAATCTCTGGCAAGAAATGAACCTTGCTCTTATCAATTCTATCCACATACCTCGACGAACTCTCCGTAAAGACTGTCATTGCAGAGTGCAGAACCGTATTATATATCACCAACTCATACTTATTTTGGGCACGATTCACCTTATGCAGGGCAAGCTCATCACGTCTGCCAGTCCACTCAATCAGGGCAAAGTAGCCATCATTATCTTGGTCATACTGGTCAATAACTTCGCTTATCCCAGAGTTTAAGTTATAGAGTTTTATAGACACTTCCGAATTATTTTCCCCAGCCTTCGGGTATTTAAACGACAGGTTTTCAGGGTACAACTCCCCGTTAAACACTGGCATATAGTACTGCTTCACCTTACTCTCGTCGGTTCGGTAGTATGCAATAGCGTCCGAGTTTGGACTCCACTGATAGGCACGTGTAAAGCCAAGCTCCTCTTCGTGCACCCAGTCGGTATGCCCATTGATAATCTTGCCACTCTCCCCGTCCGAGGTTATCTGCTTAGTACCACCATTAATCAAGTCCACAACATAGATATTATTCTCACGCACATAGGCAGCCTTCTTACCATCAGGCGAGAATGTTGCAACCTGCTCTCCCCCACTCTTCGACAGCTCCTTTAGCTCGTCATTTAAACGATTATAGATCCAATACTTAGCAGTATATGAATGGCGATAGCGAGGCTCAACCTCAGTTGGAAAGAGAATCAAGTTCTCATCCTCGCTCAGGCTATAGCCCAAAATCTTAAAGCTAGGCTCTTTGCCCACACTATTAAATATAGTATCGAGAGCCTCACCATCCCTATATCCATACCTAACAATAGCTTCCCTATTATCGGTAATGGCAGTAAAGTGTTCACCATCTGCCATAGAGCGCAGCCCATAGACCCCCCGAGCCGAGAAGACCCCCTCTTTAAGGTCATCATAGCCAATTTCCTTCTGCTCGCCTTGTTGGGCACTTGCTCCCGAAAGTGAAAGAGTAGTCATAAGTATTAAAAAGAATTTTCGCATATTATTTCAACGAATTTATTATTTGTATTATTATTAGTTGCTATTATTTCTCTGCCAAATATCACATCGTCCCCACCGCTATAATCACACACAATGCCGCCAGCCCTCTCTACCAACAAAACCCCTGCTGCCACATCCCACTCACTCAGCCCCCTCTGAAAAAAACACTCCGCCCTGCCTGCCGCCACATAAGCTAGATTAGCTGCCGCAGAACCTATCCTACGTGTACCATTAGTGTGCACATTAAAATAACTAAAAGCCCTAAGGAAACTATCCTCCCCCCCAGGGGTATTATACGCCATACCCGTAATAACCATAGAGTCCTGAACCCTTTGCACTTCACTCACTCTTATCTGCTTGCCATTGAGATAGCACCCCGAGAGCTTATGCGCCCAGAAACACTCATCCCTTGTCACCTCATAAATCACACCCACTAGCACCTCACGCCCCTTAAGTAGAGCTATGCTCACGCAGTAAGGCGGCATTGAGTGCACGAAATTTGCAGTTCCATCCAACGGGTCAACTACCCACAGATACTCATCGCCAAGGGGTGACAAGAGCTGCGAAAAACCCTCCTCGGAGAGCACCTTCGCTTCTGGTAATAATTTAACTAATTCACTTAGTATAAGCCTTTCAGCCTCCTTATCAACATAACTAACAAGATTCTGTTCGCCCTTATACTCCACCCTCTGAGGCGAAAAATCAACCCTTGACCGAGAAATAAACTCCCCAGCCAAACGTGCTACTCTACACACCTCGTGCGTGATTTTATCTAAAAAATCTTTCATCCCTAATATACAAAGGTAGCGTTTTTTTTCGTTACACAATAAAAAAACATTTACCAATGAAACAAAATCTACCTTTTTATTACTAATCTCTTAAAAATAATAATCAAATGAAAAAAAAGGTAATTTTTGTGAGTCTATTTCTCTCACTCTTTTCAGGAGTAGCTGCCGCACTTGGCGTTGCTGCCCTTATGAACAACTCGCAACAAGACGCATCGACCCTAGTAGTCAATGCTCAACCCTCTAGCGACCTGCACTTCGCCTCGCATACCCAAAATGCCTCGCTGCCCGACCTTACCGTGGCTGCACAAATGGGTGTCGAAGCAGTCGTAAATGTCGAAATCCACAAACAAGTAAGACAAAGAAGCTCTAGCTCGGGGAGTTTTAACCCCTTTGAGTTCTTCTTTGGACCTCAGTCGCAGCCTCAACAAGATAACAGTAGCGAAGGTTCGATGCAAAAAGTTGGTGGAGGTAGCGGTGTTATCATCTCCTCGGATGGCTACATTGTAACCAACAACCACGTGATTAACGAGGCAAATAAAATAACCGTAACCCTTAACTCAGGCGAACGCAGCGAGGCTGTACTGGTGGGTACTGACCCATCAACCGACATTGCACTACTAAAAATAGATGCCCAACAGCCACTAAAATACCTTACCTTCGGAAACTCCGAAACCCTGCAACTCGGCGAATGGGTGCTGGCAGTAGGAAACCCTCTGGGGCTAAACTCTACCGTTACGGCAGGTATCGTTAGTGCACTGGGACGCTCGCTTGGGGTTATACCAAACTCACAGATGGGAATCGAAGCCTTTATACAAACTGATGCTGCCGTTAACCCTGGTAACTCAGGCGGTGCGCTGCTAACTACCGACGGCTCGCTGGTGGGCATAAACACCCTAATAAAATCTCCGACAGGCTCGTTTACTGGCTACTCCTTTGCCGTGCCTGCACAAATAGTGCAAAAAGTAGTGAGCGACATCAAAGAGTATGGCATTGTTCAGCGTGCACTGCTCGGTGTCTCTATGCAGGAAATTAATGCAGACTGGATCGAGAACTTTGCCGAAAAAACTGGTGTAAAAGAAACCGAAGGAGTCTACGTAGCGCAAGTTTCCGAAGGGGGTGCCGCCTCGGCTGCTGGCATTAAAGCAGGTGACGTTATTACCCAAATAGAAGGCACTAAAGTTAAGACTGCATCACAGGTTCAGCAAATTATAGCAGGCTACCGCCCTGGCGACAAAATAAAAATTACAATAAAAAGAGACTCCTCAACGAAACATTTTACCACCACTCTACGTAATAAGAGAGGGGGGGAGGATTTGGTTTCCTCTACCGAAACAGATGTGGTGCGTGAACTTGGGGCTGAACTTAAGGAAATTAGCAAAAATACTAAAAGTCAGCTCGAAATTAACGGTGGTCTTCAAGTCTACGAAATCAATAAAGGAGGAATCCTTGCCAATGTTGGCGTAAAAGTTGGTTTTGTGATTACTGCCATTAACGATACTCAGATTACTACACTTAGTGACCTGAGTAAAATTGAAGAAAAAATAACCTCGATTTCTGGCATATACCCTAATGGGCGTATGGTTGAATACCGTGCAATGTAACAACAATAGATACAAAAAATGGGGGGGGGTGCTTTGCTCTGCTATGATTAGTAGCAGAGCAGATACTCCCCTTTTAATTAAAACACTAACTAAAAACAAAAATAAATGAGACAGTTAAAGATTACCAAGTCGATTACTAACAGAGAGAGTGCTTCGCTCGATAAATACCTTCAGGAAATTGGTCGTGAAGAACTAATCACCGTGGAGGAAGAGGTAGAACTAGCCCAAAGAATTCGCAAAGGTGATCAAGCTGCCCTCGAAAAACTTACCAAAGCTAACCTGAGATTCGTTGTATCGGTTGCTAAACAGTACCAAAACCAAGGACTCACGCTGCCTGACCTTATCAACGAAGGTAACCTTGGGCTGATTAAAGCTGCCGAGAAATTTGACGAAACTCGTGGTTTTAAGTTTATCTCTTATGCTGTATGGTGGATTCGTCAATCTATCCTTCAGGCTCTTGCAGAACAGAGCCGTATTGTGCGCCTTCCGCTTAACCAAGTAGGTTCGCTCAATAAAATCAATAAAGCATCCTCGAAATTCGAACAAGAAAACGAACGTGTACCCTCACCAGAAGAACTTGCTCGTATGCTCGACCTACCAAAAGAAAAGGTGCAGGACACTATGAGAGTCAGTGGTCGTCACATCTCGGTAGATGCCCCATTTGCCGAAGGTGAGGACAACTCGCTACTCGACGTGCTTGTAAACTCAGACTCTCCAAATGCCGACCGCTCGCTAATCAACGAATCGCTGGCAGTAGAGATTGACCGTGCACTCTCAACCCTGACTGATCGTGAGCGTGACATCGTAAAGCACTTCTTCGGAATTGAGTGCGCAGAGATGACCCTCGAAGAAATTGGCGATAAATTTGGTTTGACACGTGAGCGTGTGCGCCAAATCAAAGAAAAGGCAATTCGTAGACTTCGTAATGGAACTCGCTCTAAGTTGCTTAAGAGCTACCTTGGATAAGGGGACTCCGAAAAACTGACCCCCTACTAAATTATTATAAATATATGTATAGTGCAAGGATAACACAGGATAATCGTGCGCTGATAGTGTTGCTTCTCGACAGAAGTGGCTCGATGAAGGACAGCTATGGTGGCGAGGTGCAAAATCCACAAGTAGTGGTCTCTAAGGCGCACGCTGTTGCCGAAGCGTGCAACCTCTTGCTTATGGATATTGTAGCGAGATGTCGTCTTGATGCGCACTATAGGCACTACTTCGATATTTGTGTTATGGGATACTCCTCGGGTGAGGTCTACTCCCTGCTCTGTGATAATAGATGGTTCCTCTCGCCTACCGAACTAGTGGCATCAATAAAAAGCACAAAAAGCACCGTGCGCAATGTACTCAACGCAAATGGCTCTGAGGTTACGCTATACAACAATATCAAAACGTGGATAGAACCGCATAGCGAAGGAGATACCCCTATCTGTGCCGCCTTTACCAAACTCTATGAACTGCTCTGTCAGTGGCACAACAGCAGAGGAGAGGCTAACTACTTCCCTCCAACAATTATCAATATCACTGACGGAGAAATCTCTGACCAAGAGTACGCAAAACTCAAAAAGCTGAGAGATAAGATTATGACACTTGGCTCTAAGGATGGTAACCCCCTGCTCTTTAACTTCCATATCTCATCTAATAAAGAAAACTCACTATTCTTTCCAACCAGCGTGGATGAAATACCAGACGAGGCACGCAACCTTTACAACCTATCCTCGGTGCTTCCACCACTATTCAAAAGCGAAATTGCTAGACTAAAGTGCGACACAGAGATTGAAGCAAAGGACTATCGTGCCTTTTGCTATAACTCTGTGCTATCCGATTTTATGAGGGCTATGTATATCGGAACTGCCACTACCCAGCAAATTAATCAATAACAGTGCTATACCCCTCTATACTAGATTATATTAGTGCGTTGGAACAGCCCCCTCTGTCGGCTCTTTCACCTAGGCTGCGTAAACTAAAGCTCTCTAGAGATAAACTCAACGAACCAATCTACAGCATATACAGAGATTATGTGGTCTTTTGCGTAGAGATTAAGGATAAAAACTATGAGCTAAGACTCTTCTTGAATCAGGAGGCTTGTGATAACTATACGAAAAGGGATGATATGGAACTCCTCACTAAGGCAATCACTGCCTATAATGGGCAAAAGATGGTTGTAGTCGACGCACTACTCAGAGAGGTTACAGCAAAGAAAACTACCTATAAAGAACCATTCGATGCTACTTCAAATGGGCGTGAGGGGCGAGTTCCCTTTCAATATGAGGGGAAGTGGGGTTTTAGAGATTGTAGTGGAGAGGTAGTGGTTGAAGCTCAATATGACAGCGTGGAGCTTTTCTACGAGGGGCGTGCGGTGGTTGAGCGTGGTGGATACTATGGAGCAATAGACTACAATGGTGATATGGTAGTAGAGATGCTCTATGATGATATTTCCTATGATAATTCCTATTGGTTCTATGTCGAAAGAGAGGGCTTTTATGGTGTATTGGATCGTAATGGCAAGACAGTTTTGGAGTGTGAGTGGGACTGGGTTGGGGAGCAAAGTTGCGAGCTATTTTTGGTTGAGAGGGAGGGGATGTATCGCTATATGGATAGCAGGGGTTGCGATGTAATGAATATGGAGTATAATCAGGCGACTTCGTTCTCTGCCGATGGATTGGCAAGGGTCACTCGTTCGGGTTTGAGTTATTATATAGATGTACGGGGTCTTCGTGCGTCGCCTATTTCTAGCATTCCGATACGTGGTCGTTAGAGGTCACGCACCTTGTTCTTTTTTACGTTATATTAAAATCAAAAGTAGAAAAACGAAGTTTTTCCCACCCCCCCACTATTGTATTGCTTTAGTTTTAGTCTGTAATACTACAAGCTTTCATCACAAAAGGTCTATGCCCCCCACTGGTACCAAAAAACCTTCTTAACTTTAGCCTACCCTAACCTGTATTGTTTTTTTATGAATTTTGCTATTCGCCTTTTCGAATAAATTTATTATATTTGCACTTTGATAAAATATGATACAATGAAAATTTTAAAAATTTCTATTCTAACTCTTGTTGCAGGCGCACTCTTAGGTTCTTGTTCAATGAACGGTGACGCTATAGTCAATGTTCAGTTTTTTGGCTATGGCAAATCGAAAATACAAATCGAAAAGATTACACCAGGCTCGTCTTTCCAAGTAATTGATACCCTAACTACTGACGAAGCAGGGCTATTTAGTTTCAAAGTGCCCTTTGAGGACGAAAACCCAATCTTCGTAAATGTACGCTGCGCAGATAGCTACGTCCCACTGCTGGTTTCTCCAAAAGAAAAAATTGATATAAACTCTATCGGAAACCTCTACAATAACTATAAAGTAAAAGGCTCGGAAGGCTCAGAAAAACTGCGTGAACTAAATATGCTAACCGTGCAGCAAATTCGTAAAATCGACTCTCTTGAAAGATTCTTTACTACCAACCTTAGCCCAGAACGTGAAAAAACTCTGACCAGAGAATTTAATCTTAGCTATATCGAACTAAAGCGTAGTATTATTCGCTTTATTGTGCTTAACCCTACCTCAATAGCCTCAATAGTTCCGCTCTATCAACCAATTAGTCAGGGGCGTTATATCTTTGATGAACCAACCGATATTGTCTATTTCAGAACCGTTGCAGACTCCCTGAAAACTCGCTACCCAAGCTCGCCTTATGTTATTTCATTGGTCAAGGATGTGGAACAGGCTATGGGGCAATCGGCCGTAGACTCAAGTGCTCTGGCTATGATTATAGAGAATGTAGTAGAGGTTTCTGTTCCGTCTGTAAGGCTTAAGGATGCCGAGGGCAAGATGCGCTCGCTCGAAGAATTTCTTGGTGATAAGGTAGTATTGTTGGACTTTACTAGCCTTAGAACCACAGAACTAAAAGTCCGCAACCGTGAAATGCAGGAAATCTATAATAAGTATAAGAGTCAAGGATTCGAGATTTTTCAAGTCTCACTCGAAGAGAATCGTGCAGATTGGCTAAATGCAGTGGTGGAGGGTCGCTATGGCTGGGTCTCTGTCAATGCTACGGGAGCAGAGGGCGCAAAGGTTGCTAGGTCTTATAATGTGGAGGCTCTGCCAACCTGTTTCTTGATTGATAGGGAGCAAAATATTGTAGCCACTGATATTTCTTCACCTTCGAAGCTTGAAGAGGAATTGCTGAAGGTTCTTTAGTTGTTTGCGGTATTAGGGGATGTTGCAGATAGGGCATATAGCCGATTCTATAGGGGGTGTTTTTAATGCTCAGAGCAATATTTTTGGGGCAAATAGTGAATTTAGCGCACATTTTCTGGAGCGCACAACACCTATTCTAGAATCCCTTGGGTGGACACCGTCGTGGCAATATACCATTATCGTAATGTGCTTTATCGTGCTGCTGCTAGTACTGTTTTATCGTTATAGCAGCTCAATTCGGTTGCTACTGAGCAACTTTATCTCAGTGCCTGCAACCCAAAGTATGCTAGAGTCTGCAACTGTCGAGTTCAATGATTTTTTAAGGTATTCACTATTGCTGTCATTTCTTGGACTAAGTCTGGTTCTAACGGGTATTTTTCACCATATCGTAGGCATAGAGTTGCCCCTGTTTCACCTATTGATGGTGGTTTCTGCTGGAGTGCTAGTTTCCTTCACACTGAGCGTAGGGGTGCGCAAGTTTATAGCCCTTTTTGACTATAGTCGAGGACGCTTAAGTGCAATTTCATCGGTTTATAGCTTAGATATTTTAGTCTTCTCGTTATTTTTTGCTCTACCTGTTTTTGCTTTTTTATCCGTTTCAATAGCACAGTTAGCGTTGGTTCTGTTGTTATCGTTGTTTTACTTTCTCCATATAGTGAAAATATTTTACATTTTTCGTCAACAAAGATTTTCTTTTTTGCAAACATTTACGTACCTTTGCACCGTCGAAATTGCTCCTTTCACCCTTTGTTGGGGCATTATGACATCGTATAAAATATTGTAAATCAAATAAATGTAGGGTTTTGGCAATTAGTAAAATTTTAGTATCACAACCTGCGCCATCGGCGGATAAAAAATCACCTTTTGATATTCTTGGTGATCGTTTTGGAATAAAGGTAGATTTCAGACCATTTATTGCAGTAGAGGGGGTTTGTGTAAAAGAATTCATTTCTCAACGTGTAAAAATATTGGATCATAGTGCTGTAATTTTTACATCCAGAGCACTTATCGACCACTTCTTTCGCTTGGTTCAACTTTCAAGAATCACTATACCTGATTCAATGAAATATTTTTGCATCTCGGAGGCGGTCGCACTCTATTTGCAAAAGTATATTGTCTATCGTAAACGCAAGATATTCTTCGCTACTGGCTCATCGAATTCTCTGATGGAATTGATTCTGAAGTATAATGGCGAAAGATATTTCTTACCACTCTCTGAACCTTATAAACCTGAGCTTCCTTCGGCATTGGAGTATGCTGGACTGAACCACTCTAAGGCGATAATTTCGCATACGGTGTGTCGTGATCTCAGCGATATTGAGCCTAACGACTATGACATTATTGCACTTTATAGCCCTATTGAAGTTCAGAATTTCAGAGCTGCATTCCTAGAGCGTGGCTATACTGGCAAGCTAGCTGTCTTCGGTGATGCTACTGCAAAGGCTGCACTTAAGGAGGAATTCACCATTGATGTAATGGCTCCTAGTCCTAAATACCCTTCAATGGCTTCGGCTCTGAGTGCTTACGCTAAGGCTGAAAAGGCGGGCGATGATTTAAGCGTATTTAGTGTTGAATCATTGAGCGACGAGGCTCAGAAAGAGCTACTAAAAATGGCTGAAAAACGTAGGCTTCGCAATAAAAAGGTGGCTTCTAAGACTACTGCTCCATCTACTTGCAGTTCGTCACGAACTACATCTTCACGCTCGGCAACGCCTCGTTCGGTGTCGGCTGCCGTGTGCACTAAAACGCTTGTCAAGAGCAAAAGCACTGCTGCATCGGTCAAGAAAACAACCATTAAATAGAGAGTTGACCCTCAGCTCAGGAGTTGGGTCTGTACAATGAAGGGAGATTTTAAGCTACCAGCCTCTAGCAGATTAAAGAGTCGAAGTGAGATTCTTGAGCTTTTTGCGCACGGCAAGACTGTCCAGAGCGCAATGTTGCGTGGTGTTTTTAGTAGGGAAGAGTTTGTTGAGGGTGAGGAGTTGAGGTGTGGGAGGATGATGATTTCAGTGCCTAAGAAGCATTTCCGTAGAGCTGTGCAGCGCAATATGTTAAAGCGTAAGGTACGGGAGGCATTTCGGTTAGTGAGGGGGGAGTATGATCTGAGTGGTGTAAGGGTTGCTTTTGTTTATTCTACAACGAAGGAGCATAGTTTTGCTGAGATAGAGGTTTCGGTGCGCAGGATATTGGAGAAGGTTTCGAGGTAGCGTTAGGTTATTTTGTGACAAAAGTTTGTTAGAGCTTGTATTATAGCAGACTAAAATGATGAAAGTTTTTTGGTTCTTTTGTTCACAAAAGAACGATGGGATCAGTCCGCTAGAGTAATAGCAAGGCGAATGCCTTGCCTAAAAATCAAAGACAAAAATCTTTCGGTTGCACAACCGAAAGCTAGTACAGACAATCGGCACGGGTCATTGCTTTAGTTATAGCTTGTAGTATTACAGACTAAGTCAAGAAAGTTTTTTGGTTCTTTTGTTCACAAAAGAACGATGGCATCAGTCCGCTAGAGCAATAGCAAGGCGGATGCCTTGCCTAAAAATCAAAGACAAAAATCTTTCGGTTGCACAACCGAAAGCTAGCACAAACTCCCAAAACTATAGCTCTGTTGTATTGCTATAGTTTTAGCTTGTAGTATTACAGACTAAATAATTAAAGTTTTTTGGTTCTTTTGTTCACAAAAGAACGATGGAATCAGTCCGCTAGAGCAATAGCAAGGCGGATGCCTTGCCTAAAAATCAAAGACAAAAATCTTTCGGTTGTAAAACCGAAAG
>JAWXTM010000032.1:0-21549 GCA_044433505.1 Rikenellaceae bacterium | reverse complement strand
AGAGGTGTAGATCTCCATAATACAGCGGTTGATTTCCGTTGCTTTACCCTTGTCGGCAATCGCACGAGTGGTAGCGTTATCGCTTTGCATCACTGCCGAGATGTTAACGGTCACTTCGTCACCCGAGCCATTTTGCCCTGTCAGTTCGCTCTTCTGACACGACACCGCAGCAATCATCGCCACCAGCATCACTAGAAAAATTCTTTTCATAGGTTTGTTATTTTTGGTTATTTTGTAAAATTGTAATTACTGGCTTAAAAAAAAACACACTCATTCTCTCTATAAAAGAGAGCAGGCGCAAGGTGTAAATATTTGTTATTTAGGGTATTAAATTAGAATTTCTAACAAAAAAAAGATGAATTCTATTTAAAATAAACCTATAAAATAAATTCGTTTTTTTGTAAATAAAGTTCTGATTTTTAAATATTTATACTGTATCTGCAGCGCAAAACTTATGATCTACTACCATAAATTTGTAAAATTTAATTTGTTGCGTAATAAAAAATTAATACATTTGTAGTCAAGATGTTGCTCTCTTTTATAGAAATTTCATTGTTTAGAGTACTCTTTTGAAGTTACAGTGCTTTCAAAATTAAGCTATTTGCCTTATCAATAGCCGCTGAATCCAGCGATGCAAGGTATATTTGAGTAGTTGCCTCCGAGTCGTGCCCCATACTTTCTGAAATTATTGAGAGAGGAATATTTTTTGTGCGTGCTGCCGATGCCCAAGAATGCCTTGCAACGTACATTGTCAAGGGAATTGCAAGTCCTATTTCTTGTGCAATCTTTTTTAATTGATTATTTACCTTACACAACTCACCCTTATACTTATAGTATTGACTCGTTGTACCGCTCTGTGCATCTTTGACAATAGGGAGCAGGTATGTAGAGTCATCCATTCTGTATCGCCTCACAATCTCTTGCATACATCTTTCCCACTTAATATGAAGTAGTTGCCCTGTCTTTCGTCTACGATAGCTCAGAACACCACGCCGCAGATCATCTTTACGCAAATGCGCCATATCAACAAAAGACATTCCTCGTGTATAGAAGCTCAGCAAAAACATATCTCGTGCATACTCACACAAAGGATTATCGCTTAAGTCGAGATTCTTTATACGCTTTATCTCTTTGACTGGCAGTGCTCTTTTCACTGTTTTTTCGACACCTGTATAGACACGCTTAAAGGGAAATTGTTGTTCAATGAGTCCTTTATCCACAGCTCTGTTATAGACTGCACGCAAGATACGCATATAAAACGAACTACTATTCATCGACACCTTTTCGCTCTTTAGGAACGCTTCATAATCTTCAATCAGTTCACAATCAATGCTATCTATGGTTAAGTCCTCGCCCTCTCTAAACTTGTAGAAACTATTGAAAGCAGCAAGGTAGTTGTAGGCTGTACCACTTCTATTATGCTCTTTGAGTCGAGATATTTGCGTTTCAAAGAATGCGAAAAAGGTTTGGGCTTGCGGGAGTTTATAGTATTCAACCACTAGGTCATCGCAGTGGTTCATACGCCCTTTATTTTCCAGCGATTGTGCAATGGAGTATAGTCTACGAATATCTAATCCAATCTTATCGTTTACAAGTTTTAGGTATTTAACTCTCTTGGTGTCACCGTAATCTACGAGTGCCAGCCCTTTTTTACTATGCCATTCATATAGATGTAGTGAGTAGTCAGTTTTAATATACCTGGTTACCTTATTATGAACAATTTGGTAGAACACCCGACCATCCTTACCTTTGATGGTTGAGGTTCTAAGTTTTGCTTTTATATTTACGTTACTCATTTTTTAGCTCAAAAATAAGCTATATCAACGAGAATATGCAACGAATCATTATTTTTTAGAAGCCCCCTTTAGATAGCCAATTACAATTCGTAGTTTCTTGCGCAAGAATTTAGGCACAAGCCACTTTTTAATAGTCTCCAAACGACTCGAAATGTTATAGACCAAAACCATATCACGTGCTATATATAGCCCCGAAAGATGCCGATTAAAGGGTATATGCTCGCACAGCACCCTTACTTGAGTATCGTCATTTAGCTCAGCTCTGTAGCTTAGAGTATTAATACTCTGCCACTTATAAACCCCAAGCCCCCCAAAGGCTGAGGTACAGCAGCAGTAGTTAACTTGCTTAATTTGCTTTGTGAGTTCTTTGCGCCCGCTCAGAATGCTTTTGCGAGTAATTGGGAATTTTGTATCGTTATTGGTATAGGCAAACATATCGTAGTAGCCAGCCAGCGTCATCACTTTTTCGCTGCGAAACCGCCTATACATCCGCCCAAATGCAAAGAGTGCTTGCCAATCCTGTGGCGCACCATTGATTGAGTCAACAACGCCCTGTGCATCAAAATAGAGCACATCAATATCGAGCATTATTACATAGTGCACCTCTGAAAAGTTCTCTCGAATATAGTCCATATAGATATTCCTATAGCGAGCCATCTTTTCGATACGCCCCAGCCCAAACTCAGGGTATGGGTCTTTATTAGTGGAGGCACTGATAGTCGCCGTACCATAGTCATTACTTATAACAGCAACATTATTAGAGCTTTGCGCCCACTTTTGCAGCGTTTCTTTAGTGCCATCCTTACTATCATTTTCCACGACCACCACACCTGACTCACCAAAATAGCTCCTGAGCTGCTCCACTCTTGGGATATTTCTTTGCAGTGCCTCATTACAATCACGAGCCAATACTGCTATTGCTATTTTCTTGTTAATCATCGTTTTAGGGAGCTATTAAAGAGTTCTATCCATTTTTTCATAATAGGTTCTACCGAGAATTTTTCCTCAATTTTTCTACGAGCCATCTTCCCCATCTCTACTCTTAGTTCGTCGTTTTCAATAGCCCTGCATACAGCCTCTGCAAATTTTTGGATATTCCCATTTTCGACTAATACGCCATCAATACCGCTTTCAATCACATCCCTTGGGCCCGTAGGACACTGAAAACTCACGGCAGGCACTCCACAGCTCATAGCTTCGAGCAGTACCATTGGCAGCCCTTCGAGTCGTGACGACAATAAGTAAACGCCACTATTTAATAGCTCATTCTGAATAGTTGTAGTAGGGGGATATATAGTTACAGCACCAGTTAAATTAAACTGATGTATGATACTTTCTAGCAATGATTTATCCTCACCCGAGCCAAATATATCAAGCCTCCAATCGGGATGATTCTTATTCACCAAACTCCAACTCTTAATCAGCATATCAAAGCCCTTTTGGAAGGTCAATCGCCCCACGGCAATAGCACGCTTTTGGCTAAGCTCAGCAACCTCTTTAGGCAGGAATGAGGTAGCATTAGGTATCACCACAACATTGCTAGAGTTCCATTTTGCAGCATCCTCGTGAGTAAGCACCACAAAGCTAGCATACCTGCTAGCAACCTTTTCGTCACGCCTAATTCTACGCCTATCGAGCAGTGCAAAGAGTCCGCTGCGCCCCCTAAAGGTGCGATACTCCTTAGCAAAGTGGCTCTCAGCAATCTTTACAGAGCCATCCTTTAGTGTTGGCACTATATAGCGTTCCGTACCAAAGGTGGAGATTACAATATCAAATTTCGCTTGCGATAAAAACTCCCTAATGAGTGTTCTATAGTTACGCTGCTTCGCCTTAAAGCTAAGATACTGCCTTAACTTCCCCTTAGAAAAGTCGGCAAGATACTCTAAGCCAAAGCACTTAACCACAACATCAGGATGAATAGTATAGTATGGTTCTTTGCCTAGCCCATCGGTGGTTACAATGGTCACAGAGTGCCCCATCTCAGCAAGGTAGCTAGCCTTAGCCGAAATAACACGCTCCATTCCACCTGAGTAGTGAAGCCCTTGGATTAGGTAGGCAATTTTCATTTTCTTATTTTATAAAGTCACGAATCATTGAACGACTCTCGTTGATAGCATCACTGAGAATATCGTTCACCACTACCCTATCAAAGTGTGGGGCGAACTCCATCTCCTGAGCCGCCTTTGCCACACGTCTTTCAATAGCTTCTACACTATCTGTGGCACGCCCAGTAAGCCTAGAGCGCAATTCCTCGACACTCGGCGGCATAATAAAGAGCGATAGGGCACTTTCGCCAAAAACTTTCTTTAGCCCTACTCCACCCTTGACATCAACATCAAATACAACTACTCCACCCTTTGCCCAGATGCGCTCCACCTCGCTCTTTAGCGTACCGTAGCAGGTGCCTGCATAGACCTCTTCCCACTCAATGAATCGCTCTTGAGCGACTGCCTCTGCAAATTCCTCTGCGCTAAAGAAGTGATAGTCCACTCCATTTTGCTCCACGCCACGTGGCGCACGTGAGGTAGCCGAGATTGAGAACTCTAGCGTAGGGAACTCAGTGAGTAGTTCCTTGATAATAGTTGTTTTACCGCTGCCCGAGGGAGCTGAGAATATGATTACTTTGTTATTCATATTTGAGAGTAATTATAGTTAATTCAGGATTAGTGCCAAATCTAAATGGCATAACGACATATCCGAGTCCATCGTTAATATAGAGCTTTCGCCCCTGTTCATTTTCGTAGAGTCCAGAGTATTTATCGTAAATCATTTCGGCAGGACTCCAGTCCCCAATTTTGGTTTGCATAGCGTGTGTATGTCCGCTGAGCATCAGCTCTGGCATAGTCACGTCATTAGTGTAAACCGAATCAAAGAGCACTGGGGTATGCGAGAGCACAATCGAGTAGACCGAATCACTCACCCCATTCATCACCTTTGGCAGGTTACTCTCTCCAATATTCAATTTTCTACCATTATGAAAGTTATCAGATGGGAAAGTAGTACCTCCAATGAGAATACTATCCCCTGAGCGGTGAATCCACTCACGCTGGTTATCGAGTAGCGTCCAGCCCATTTGCGCTTGTTTTTCGAGCAGCAGTTTGAGGCTCTCTTCGGGCGTAATGTAGTCAATGTCACTAATATAGTACCCTAAGTCGTGGTTACCCAGCACGCTATACACAGGGGCTTCGATACCCCCAAGCAGTGTCATTAGCTCATCGGTGAGTTCTCTGGCTTGGATATTTACGAGGTCGCCCGTCTGCACAACAATGTCGGGTTTTTGCTCATTGATTTGCTCGACTAGTTTGATAAGTAGTTTATGCCAAGTGCCGTAGTTACCGAGGTGTGTATCCGAGAAGTGCGCAATTTTAAAGCCATCGAAGCTTTCGGGTAGTTTATCGCTAGTGATGGTAATGTGCTCTACTCTGAGTTGAGTACGCCCAAAGATATTGCCCCACATCATAAAGCTCAGCACGCTAAACCCAAGCGTATAGCCAACAATAACAAAGCCTTGAAACTTTCTCTTAGGGTTAATTTTGCGAGCCACCCAGCGCATTGCCAGAAAGGTAGATATAACAAGCTTCACTGAGAATGCAGTCACGAGGAAGAAGATAAACCACGCCACGGTGGACATCCACGCCTCACGAACCATCATCAGCTCACGAAAGAAGATAAAGATTATCGGAATGAAGTAGACCAGTCCAGCTTGGAAGCAGAAGGTTACTCGCAGCAGTTTACTTTTAGACTTACTCACCACGCTTCGATAGATAAAAATATCGAAGAGCACAAGCAGTATTGATACTATAATTATTGTTTTATTCATATTTATTACACCTCAGATAAGGGGACTTCTAAAAATTGATTTGGTGGATTTGGGATGAGATTCGAAGGTAAGTTTTTGCCGCATTTTCTCTCTAATAGCGGGCTATTCGAGAGAAAAAAGGTGAAAAATTAACCAAAATATCGCCCTGGTGGCATCAAAACTCATTTTTAAAACATCCATATTTACTAGTTAAATTTTAGTAGGGTCAATTTTTAGAAGTCCCCTTTAATTTGCTCGAAGAGCACGTCTTTTAGTTTGTCTATATTGTGCCCTGTTATGGAGCTAATAAAGACAACTGGTAGTTCGTTTGAAATCTGAGAGTGGAGTTCATCGGTTAGTTCATCGTGTAGTTCTTCGTCCAGCATATCGCATTTGGTGATAGCAAGGACACGGTTTTTATCGAGTAGTTCGGGGTTATGTTCACGCAGTTCATTGAGCAGTATATCGTACTGTTCTTTGATATTGGTCGAGTCGCACGACACCATAAAGAGCAGCACGGAGTTGCGTTCAATGTGCCTAAGGAATCTAAGTCCCAGCCCACGCCCTTCGGCAGCACCTTCGATAATACCTGGGATGTCGGCCATCACTAGCGAATCTTGTCCACGTCCGCTCACGATACCCAGATTTGGTTCGAGTGTAGTGAATGCGTAGTCGGCGATTTTAGGTTTAGCGGCCGACACTACGCTGAGCAGCGTTGATTTCCCAGCATTAGGGAATCCAACTAGCCCCACGTCAGCTAGCACTTTAAGTTCGAGCACGAACCATCCTTCTTGGTTATATCCAGCAGGTTGGGAGTATCTTGGAGCTTGATTAGTAGCGGTACGGTAGTGCCAGTTTCCTTTACCTCCACGCCCTCCACGGCAGAGGATTACTTCCTCGTGTTTTTCGACAACTTCGGCAACTTGTTCGCCAGTTTCGGCATCACGCACGACGGTACCTAGCGGCACGTCGATATATATATCCTCGCCATCTTTACCGTGCATACGAGCACCGCCGCCACGTTCGCCATTTTCGGCTCTGTGGTGTTTGTTATATCTAAGGTGAAGTAGTGTCCAGTGGTTAGTTGAGCCCCGTAGTATGATATGTCCACCACGTCCACCGTCGCCCCCGTCGGGTCCACCGAACTCCACGAATTTTTCACGTCTAAAGTGCATTGCCCCCGCACCGCCTTCGCCACTACTTGCAAAAATTTTTGCATAGTCTACAAAATTTGATCCTGCCATATTTTTTATTTTAGTTTATTATTTTTCGTTGTTATATTGTTTATTTATAGGTTTTAACCTTACCGCCATATTCTTTTTTTAGCTGTTTTAGTATCGGGCTTTTCTTTGCAACTTTTATTGTTTTTAGATTTTTACAAATATCAAAAGCCTTTACTCCAATAGTCGTCACGCTATTTGGCAGCTCGATTGATATTAATGCACTACACCTCCAAAAAGCACTACTACCAATAGTCGTCACGCTATTTGGCAGCTCGATTGATATTAATGCACTACACCCCCTAAAAGCACCACTACCAATAGTCGTCACGCTATTTGGTATCTCGATCGATGTTAAAGCATCACAATCCGAAAAAGCAAAATCACCAATAGTCGTGACGCCTTGAGGTATCGATACAGCACTATCGACAACAGCTCTAAGTGCACTTATAACCTCCATACGTTCTCTATTAAGAACCAAACCATTAGAGCAACTAAATTCAGAACCCTTAAACTCTATATTAGTCAATTTATTACAAGCATTAAAAGCATCTCCCTCTATTGAAGTAACGCTATATGGAATCTCAATTGATGTTAAAGCATCACAATTCCAAAAAGCCAGATCACCAATAGTCGTCACGCTATTTGGAATCTCGATTGATGTTAAAGCATCACAATCCCAAAAAGCAGAACTACCAATAGTCGTCACGCTATTTGGTAATTTAACAGAAGTCACTTTACTCTCCTTTAACGCTCTTTCGGCAATATGCGTATAGCCATCTGGCACTATTAGCTCCGTTGGTGAACCCATTGACACGTAAGTCGCTGCGGTAAACTCTTTCTTTGGTAGATTTCTTACAACTGGTGCCGCTACTACTGCCTTACTAAGCGTTGCGCTATAATCCGTAACCTTGCCCTCGCTGATAGTTAGCGTACCCTTATAAGACTCATAGCCATCTTTGCGTAGCTCCACCGTATGCTCTCCCACCAAAACATCACTAAAGATATTTGGCGAACTACCCAAACGCACACCATCCACAAAAACTTCCGCACCAAGAGGGTTACTACTGATATTGAGCTTGCCTAAAACAGCTATCAACGCCCCGAACTCCACGCTCTGCGCCCTGCCTGCCACTACCTCCACACTGCGCACCTCCGTGCGGTGACCTGCTTTGCGTGCCTCCACCTTATATATCCCAGGCGTAAGGCGCACCACCCCACGCATCAACTCATCATTAACATACACCTCCGCTCCACTATGGCTACACCCCAGAGTCACCTCCGCAAAGTTTGCCAAAAGCTCCAACCGCAACTCCTGAGTCGCTCCACCACCCTCTACACTAACCTCCCGCCGCAATGGCGCATAGTGCTTACTCATAGTCCTAAGAGAATAAACACCCTCATCCAACGCCTTAGTCTTAAAGGGAGTAGTACCCACCAACTCATTATTTATATAAACATCTACCCCACTCTCTGGTACACTGCTCACGCTCAAATAACCATACGATGGCACCAAGCTCACCTGCATATCGCTGCGCTCTTGCCCAATAGTCACCACCCCTGCCACATTCCTATACCGTGGCGCCTCAATCCTATAACTATGCCTACCGTAAGGCAGCATCATCCCAGCCGTACCACCACTAAAAGTCTGGTTATACTGATCATCAATATACAAATCAACATCCACATCCGAAGGCGAATAATTCACCATAAAGTACTGCCCCCCAGCATCCTCCTCAACCACCTGCTGTGTAACCACCTTGCCCGTCGACAGCTGCAACAAATAGGTCGTAGCAGCCTTAATTGGCACAGGGAAGAAATAGTCACGCAACACCCCCAACTGAGCGTGCGAAAGCGTCAGTCGATTCACCGAATGCGGCACATAAACCCAAATCTCGCCCTTTTGCTGCACCACCTTTGTCACACCCATCATCCCCACCGAAAAGTTAAAATCGGTGTACGTCGTTTCAATCTTAATAACTGCGCACACCTCGCCATTTTGGTCTTTTAGTGGTGCTTCGACCCTAGCGGTCATATCATTTGGCAGTTCGCTGAATGACTTGACCACCATCAGCGACTCATTATTGCTCTGCCCCACGGCAATACCAATGAAGCTAAACAACAAAAGGGTAAGGAGTAAAATTTTTCTCATTTATTTTAATATTTCAAATAATACAATGCCTGCTGCAACGCTCACATTAAGCGACTTTTTCATACCTTTTTGCTCAATTTCCACAGCACTATCACACATTGCCAACGCTTCCACACTAACCCCCTCAACCTCATTACCCATCACAAAAGCATACTTTCGAGCACTATCCCTCACAAAATCCTGCAACATTACCGAGCCTTCGACCTGCTCCACTGCCACAATCTCAAAACCATCTTCCCTCAACACTCCCAGCGCATCCACAGTCTGCTCAAAATAACGAAAGGGCACACTCATCTCCGCACCGAGTGCGCTCTTATGCACCTCCTTATGTGGTGGACGAGCCGTAATGCCACAGAGCACCACCTCACTCGCACCGAGCGAATCCACTGTGCGAAATACCGCACCAACATTATGCGCCGAACGCACATTATCCAATACCACTACTACCATCTATTTTCTTAAAATTGATTCCACACCCAAATCATAACCCATCATCCCAAAACCCCAAATAGTCCCTGCCGCCACTGGCGAAATCAACGACACGTGCCTAAAGCTCTCTCTTTGCAGCAAGTTAGAGATATGCACCTCAACAACCTTTAATCCCAGCCCCATTACCAGTGCCACAGCATCGGCAATCACCACCGAGGTATGGGTATATCCCCCAGCATTGAGCACCACACCGCTATACTCCCCCACAGCACTCTGTAGCCTATCGACAATCTCACCCTCAATATTACTCTGAAAATAATCCAGCTCACACAGCTCGCTAAACCCAATCTTTAACCTTAAGAAATAGCTCTCAAAACTCTCATTTCCATAGACGCTAACCTCCCTTTGCCCAAGCATATTTAAGTTCGCCCCATTAATTATTAAGATATTTTGCATAAATTCGATTTGTTTTTGCTACAAAAATAGTCTATTTTTGCCAAATTATGAATACTTTTACTTGGAAAATTGCAATTCTTGCCTTTCGTGACTACTTAGTCTTAGAGCGCAGACTCTCTAAAAACACCATCCAGGCGTATATGCGTGATATGAGAATGCTCTCAGATTTCGCTACTGCCGAGACGGTAAACCCTCTGGAATTCAACCATTTAAGCGCACAAAAATATATCACCCACATCAGCGAACGGGGGCTAAGTCGTGCCTCAGTTGTAAGGATTATATCGGGTGCACGGAGCTTTTTTATTTTTTTGTTACACAGCGATAAAATTGAGTCCTCACCCTTCGAGCTTATAGAAATGCCAGCCTCTCGTCGCAAACTCCCTGACGGACTTTGCTATAATGAAGTAATAGAGCTATTTAGTGCGGTGGATCTTTCCACTCCATTGGGGCACAGAAACCGTGCAATACTAGAGATGCTCTATGGCTGTGGGCTGCGAGTTAGCGAACTTACTGAGCTTAAGCTTAGCGATATTTTCAAAGCAGAGGGGGTTGTTCGAGTCCTTGGTAAAGGTAGTAAAGAGCGACTTGTACCAATAGCCAGCGTGACACTAAAGTACATTGAGCTATATATGGCAGAGCGTCGTGAGATTCAACCCAAAAAGGGCAGCGAGGAGATAGTCTTTTTGAATCGTAGGGGGGGTAAACTAAGCCGTGTTATGATATTCAATATTGTTAGAGATACGGCACGCACAGCAGGCATACAAAAGGACGTACACCCCCATACTCTAAGGCACAGCTTTGCCACTCATTTGGTGGAGGGTGGAGCAGATATTCGTGCTGTTCAAGATATGATGGGGCACGCAAGCATCACTACCACAGAGATTTACACCCACCTTAGCCTTTCTACTCTGCGTAGTGCAGTAGAGCAGCTTCTGCCTGATAGTGCAACATCTGTAGACCTCCAATAGCCGTAGCACCATAGTGCGCACAGAGTGCCAGAAATTTCGTCACCTCAGGGTTATAGACCAAGTCATAGCAGATAGTATGTTCTCGGATATTGCAGTAATCAATCGAGGGCGCACTCTCAACATTTGGGTACATCCCCAGCGGAGTACAATTTACTATAATATCATACTCGGCAGCCCGAAAAGAAGTGTAACCACCTGTTTTTCTTGAAATTACATCCACCTTAATTCCTTTATTTTCGAGCACCCATACCACTGCCTTTGCAGCACCTCCCGAACCAAGCACCGCTGCACGCCTGTGAATATCAGAAATAATAGATGGTGAAATTGTCCTATCAAAACCAACCACATCGGTATTAAAACCCTTTAGAGAGCCATCGCTACAGACCTTAACACAATTAACCGCCCCCACCTGCTCGGCAACACTATCTATTGCATCAAGATAGGGCATAATAGCCTCTTTATGCGGAATAGTCACGCTAAAGCCCTCTAGGCTCTGTGGCAGCACCCTTAGAAAATCCTCAACACTCTGACACTCAAAGTTTTGAAATTCATATCCTCTCTCTGTAAACCACATTTTGGAGAATGAATGCCCCAGTGGATAGCCTAATATTCCGTACATTACTTTGATTGTTTTTGTGTCACTTTAGCCACCCAACGAGGGATGATAAGTGCGCCAATTATAAGATATGGGTAGAAGGTCACACCACGCCACAGTAGCGCAATAATTGGAGTGAGTCCGCTAGAGGCATCAACCGAGACCACATCACCCAAAAAATTACCAAAGATATATTCGGCAAGCCCTGCTCCACCAGGGGTTGGCGAGATTATCATCGGTATCCACATAGCAAGCTGACGAGCAAAGACCAGCAGGTGGTCGCTCAGTGTAACAAATGCCAAGAAGATTGCATTGGCAACTAAAAAGCGTGATGACCACGATAGTGCCGTTGCTAGAAATGCCTTTATCCAAAATGATACATTATAACGTTTGATTTCAGCCGAGCTAAGCAACAAATCCTCAGCCGTTTGCTCTGCCTTTGGTCGCCACCTGCGAAGCCACTTTAGCGAAAAGAAACGAACGATGAGCCTGCCCATTCCACGTGGGTTAAAAAATAGTCCATAGCTGAGTGCCAAGCAGAGTGCCAACTTTACAAAATAGCCAGCAATCACTAGCGATATAAGCCCCCCTGCGCCACTAAAGCCAAAGAGCGTATCCCACCACACAATAAGTATTATCAATGGAAAACAAACCGCAAAAAACAACTCATCAAAGAAGGCGGTCAGCATAACCATTGCCGCAGATTTCCCTACACTTAAGCCCTCTTTATGGACATAGACCACCGCAACTGCCGTTCCCCCAACAGTAGAGGGAGTAATAGCCGAGGTAAATTCCCACAACATAATAACCCTAAAGGCTTGCCTCCAAGAGAGTTCGCCACGAGCAAAGAGTCTAATTCTAATAATATAGCCAAGGTCACGCCCCACCATAAAGGCAAATGCAAGCAGAATAAAGAGCACTGTACGCAGAGTAAAATGCAAGCCTGCCCAAACATCTGCATCGAACTCGCTGACCACTAGCCAAGCTGCCGCCCCCAGTCCAATAAGAGCTGGGATGGCTATTTTCCACATACTTACCTTCATATACTATTTTTTGCCCTCTTCGATAGTTGCATTTTGCTCAATCTTAGGGCATTTGATCATAATTGCAAGCAGAATTTCAGCCACACCAAATGATGCAATCAGTAGTCCAGCAATTATCACAAAGACGCTAACGCTTTCCTTTGGAAAGAATAGCATACCAAGTCCAGTTGGGTAGATACCAGCAAGGGTAAGCACTATTGGGTAGATATAGAATGAACCAGTAAATTTTGCGCCAAGTTTTTTGAACTTCGAGAGCGTAATGATTTGCCATACGCCAAGCATTGCAATCACAGCACCCATTACAAACATCACAACAGTTGTGAGCACGTCAGGTTTTAGTATCAACACAAAGCCAAAGATTATTGCCATTATCGCACCAAACGACGAAAAGCCCCATTTAAGTTCCTGTTTTTCTTTATTAACAAGAAATGAGATCATCTCTACCCCACCCATCACAAGCAACATAACACCAAGAAGTATAATTACAAACTTTACAGCTTGATTAGAATTAAAGGCTATCATAAGACCAAGCACTAGTGCCACTACACCCCATAGCAATGAGTTTTTTGTACTAAATTTTGTTTTCATATTTATTATATTTTAGACTATTATGAGCCTCAAAGTTACAAATTATACGCCACTTTACAAATGTTTTTCTATTAAAAATCCAAACTTCAAAAATTTTAGTGTATCTTTGTCTTAATTGAACATTACAAATTAACTTTAAAATATCAATGAGAAGGCTAATACTTTTTCTACTCACTGTCACCTCTATGTCTGTATCTGGGCAAACTCTAACGCTTACACAGGCAGGTAAACCCTCTGCAAGTATCATTGTAAATTGCGATTCCAAGATTATACACGATGCTGCACAGGAGCTGAATTTTTATATTCAGGCAATCGCTGCAACAGAACTTCCTATTGTCAAAAAAGCCTCAAAAAAGGATAATACTATTGAGTTTAACCTAATTGCAGCTGGCACAGACAGCGAGATAACCGAAGATGGATTTAGGATAGTTAGCACCCCTAATTCGCTATCTATCACTGCTAACGACAACGACCGTGGAGCACTCTACGCCATTGCCACTATTGCTAAGCGATACTGGGGGGTGAATTACTGGGCATTCGAAGAGTTTGATGCACCACGGCAAGAGAGCCTAGTGCTACCAAGCGATATAAGCCTCACCGAAAACCCTTCGTTCCGCTATCGTCAATCGCAGAGCTATGGTTCGCAAGACGCTCACTTCCGCACGTGGTACAGGCTAGAAGAGCCACGTGAGCTATTTGCCGATGGGCTTTGGGTGCATACTTTTAAAGATTTGCTTCCGCATACCGTTTATGGAGAGACAAACCCTGAGTACTACTCCCTGATTAATGGCAAGCGTCGCCCAGGTCGCGAGGTGCAGTGGTGTTTAACAAACCCTGCCGTTCTGGATATTGTAGTAACCAAACTCGATTCAATATTTAAAGCAAACCCCGAACAAAGTGCCATTTCTATTAGCCAAAATGACGGCAATATGACTCAGTGCACCTGCCAGGAGTGTGCTGCCATTGATGCTCGTGAGGGTTCGTACAGCGGCAATCTAGTACTCTTTATGAACAAGATTGCTGAGCGTTTTCCAGATAAAACTATCTCGACACTGGCGTATCTCTTCTCGATGCAACCACCGCTCCACGCTCGCCCACTCCCTAACGTAAATATTATGTTGTGTAGCATTGACAGCAAGCGTGAGGTGAGCCTGCCTGAAAATGAATCTGGGCAAGACTTTATGAAGGCACTTACTGGCTGGGGTAAAATCACTGATAATATCTTTGTTTGGGACTATGGCATTAACTTCGATAATGTGGTAGCACCATTCCCTAACTTCCATATCCTAAAGCCAAATATTAACCACTTCTATGATAATGGTGCAACAATGGTTTTCGAGCAGATTAACAGCACTTTGGGTACTGATTTCTCGGAGCTTAGAACCTATATGGTATCCGAACTGATGTGGAACAAGTCCGCTGATGCGGACTCTTTGGTGCGCCACTTTGTGGGGGGATACTACGGCGAGGCTGGTGATGCTATCTACGAATACTTAAAGATTCGTGAGGGTGCACTTATTGGTAGCGGTATTGGGCTTTGGATTTACGATACCCCCGTAACGCATAAAGAGGGTATGCTAAATGCCCCACTTCGCAAAATCTATAACAATATTTTCGACCGTGCCGAAAGGGCGGTTACGGATAACGAGGAGATGCTAAGGCGTGTGCATATTGCCCGCCTACCGCTCTTGTACTCCGAACTAGAGATTGCCCGAACCGAGGATTTAACCGAGCCTACCCTACTTAAGGAAACCACTGCAAAACTCAATCTCTTTGAACACTACTGCACAATATACAATATCCCAACGCTTAATGAGCGTCAAAATAGCCCTCTGGACTATGCAAAGCTCTACCGTGAACGCTACCTAAAACGACGTGGCGAGAATCTAGCACGTGGCTGTACAGTTTCCTTCGACTCTGCTCCAAGTGGCAACTATGCAAAGAATGGTGCAGTGCAGCTTACCGATGGATTGCTTGGTGGTGGTTCTTTTGTAGAGAGCTGGGTAGGCTGGGAAGGTAAAGATGGTGCATTTACCCTTGATCTTGGCTCTGTGCAAGATGTTAGGTATATTGGTGTAGACTTCCTGCACCAAATCGGTCAGTGGATATTCTACCCAAGCCAAGTTACATATAGCTATATCGACGAGAATGGCGCAGAAGAGTGCTTTGGAGTGGTGGAAAACCCTGAAGAACGTGGCATCTCTGTTATGTATAAAGAACTAGGCGTAGAGCTAGATACTGCCGTTAAAACACAATACATTAAGGTTACTATCTCAGGAGTCTTTGAGTGCCCGTCGTGGCACTATGGTATTGGCAGACCTGGGTGGTTCTTTGCTGATGAAATTTTTGTAAGATAACCCTATGGAAATAAAACCTTTAAAACTTAGCGAACTTACGGGGAAGATTGGTGGGGCTATTACCCAACACTTCTCTGGTGGAGTGTGGGTTGTTGCCGAGGTTAGCGAATGTAAGGTTAATGCAGCCTCGGGGCACTGCTACCTCTCGTTGGTAGAGCGTGCCGAGGGCGGTAAAGCCCCATTGGCTGAGCTGCGTGGAGCTATCTGGAAACATAGCTATAACACCATCGCAAAGAAATTCTATAAGTACACCTCGTCGGAGATAAGTTCGGGTATGAAGCTGCTTTTTTATTGCAAAGTTACTTACCATAGCCTCTACGGACTGAGCCTTGTTATCGAAGATATTGACCCTACCTATACCCTTGGCGAAAGCGAACGTCAACGCCAAGAGACTATTGCTAGGCTACAACAAGATGGCGTCTTTTCGCTTCAGCGTGAGCAAAATCAACTCCCCTATGTAGTTCAGAATATTGCTGTAATAAGTTCTGCCAATGCAGCAGGCTATGAGGACTTTATGCAGCAGATTGCAGCTTCTTCCTACCGTTTTGAGGTTGAGCTATACGAGGCTACTATGCAGGGCGAACAGACCTCGCAGACCATAGTGGCTGCCCTGAGCCGCATTATCAGCTCAGGCAAGAGTTATGATGCTGTGGTGATTATCCGTGGGGGTGGTTCGGCAAGCGACCTTAGGTGGTTCGATAACTATGCGCTGTGCTACTATATCTCGCAATTTCCGATTGCTGTACTCACTGGCATTGGGCACGAGAAGGATGTGAGCGTTGCCGATATGGTTGCCTACCACTACTTTAAAACCCCAACAGCAGTGGCAGCAGGTCTGATTGAGCGCATTGGTGTGGTTGATAATAAACTGCTGAATCTGTGGGGTGAGATGAATGCCTATGCCGAATCAATACTTATGGGCGAGTGGCAGAGGGTCAATACCCTAGCCCAAGAGCTTCGGGCAGCGACTATGCGCACTATGCAGACAGAGTCCGTTAGGCTTCAAAGGGTTAGTAGCGAACTGCCTGCACTCTCTAAAAATATTGTGCAAGGAGAAATGAATCACCTGCAACATCTCACCACTGCACTTAAAAACGAGGCTACGTTTATGGTTACCAGCACAGAGAAACGCATCTCGCAGGTGGCTCAAACACTGCATATTGTCACTGTTCAGAGCACCCAGAGAGAGGCGCATAAGCTAAATACACTTAGCTCTAGACTCCTACCATTAGCGAATGCTGTGACACAAAAACAAGGAGAATACCTAGAGCGACTTTCGCTAAATGTGGGGGGGATTAGCCAACGCACAATGCAGGCAAACCTCTCGAAGCTAGAGTATCTAAAACTAACGTTTATAAAGCTAAGCACCACACTGCTCGATAGGCAGAGTGCGCATCTTAATGTTCTGAGCGAGAGGGTTGCGTCGCATAATCCTCGTCGCATTCTCTCGCTTGGTTATTCTCTGGCGATGGATAGTGGGGGCAGAGTTTTAAAGAGCGTGGAGGGTTTGAGCGAGGGTGACACACTACGAGTGGAGCTAAGTGATGGCGTGATAACAACAAATATTAATAATATAGATTAAATTATGGAAGAAAAATTAAGTTACAGAGAGGCAATAGCCGAGGTAGAGAGTATTGTTCGGGCAATGCAGGATTCCACCATTGATGTGGATAAGTTGGCACAGATGGTAACACGTGCCACAGAGTTAATCGCATATTGTAATGCAAAGCTAAAGAAGGCACAAGAGGAGGTCGAGAAGGCAGTCGGCAGTGGCAGTGGTGTAGCCTACTAGTCATTCATTATCCTAACAGGATAAGACAGGGTGATAGATGCAACAACGCCATTCCTTAGCTGTAAGGGATGGCGTTGTTGTATGCTATGTAGCTGGGATATTACTCCTCTAGGCGATAACTCACAAATGCAAGGCGTTTGCTGTCGGGTGCCCACGAGTTTACATTTATAGTACCCTGCCCACCGAAGAGTTTTAATAGCGTAGAGGTTTCGCCACCTTCGGTCGACATTAAACGTAGCTCCACATTTTTATTAGCGAGGTGCTCACCAGGCTCCAGATCACCCTTATAGTAGGCAATGTAACAAACTGTCGTACCGTCTGGCGAAATGTGCGGAAACCAAGCATTCAGGTGCTCATCAAAGGTCATTTGGGTTTGCTGTGAGCCATCGGCCTTCATTCTCCAAACTTGCATCAAGCCACTTCGCACCGAGTTAAACCAAATGTACTCCCCACAAGGCGAATACTCTGGGCCATCGTCCAGTCCTTCGGCATCGGTTAGGCGAATTTCCTTGCCCCCAATAGCAGGAATAACGTATATATCCATATTCCCTTTACGCCCTGCGCAGTATGCCAACATTTTTTTGTCAGGACTCCATCCGTGTAGGTAGCTTGGTGCAATCGGAGTAATGAGCGTTGGGTCACCCCCTTCTATTGGCAGGGTGTAGATGCGTGAGGCGTGGTCTTCGGCAGTACCGTGACTAATGGCAATACTTTCGCCATCGAATGATAGCACGTGGTCGTTATTGCAGTTTGTGGCGAAGCCTGTGTATATTTCCTGAGCTTCTTCGCTCGGTGCGTCGGCAGCAATGCGGAAGAGTTTCCCTTCGCTGTTAAAGATAAGCCATTTACCGTCCATTGTCCAGTTAGGGGCTTCGATAAGGTAGGGGAATTCTTTGACGATGGTTCTGTTACCATCGTTTACATCAATAATTTCGAGAATGCTGGTAATTTTTTGTGCATTTGCCATTACGATAGAGGAAAGGGCTAGGGTGCAGCCTAGGATTATTTTTTTCATAGTATTTAAAGGTGTTTTTTAGAATCTTCACAGTACAAATGTAATAAAATTTAGGTTTCGGCGCAAATTTTTCTCTCTGTGGTGTATTGTTCGTGGGGGGGGTGGGGTAAAAAAGTGTGACACCGCCCGACTCAAAAGTTGCTAGGTTTGGGTGGTAGCAATTAAGAGCGAGCAGTGCCACGGGTTGGTGGGTCAGTTATTTATTTGTAGGGTTTCTACTTAAAATTAATAGTACTTAACATAGATATTAGTAGTATTAATACAAATTATGATTCTGTAGTTTCTCCACCACCTTATTCAGTTACTTCGCCTTCGCAAAGCATTGAGTATAGCTCAGTAGTTGAAGTACCACTATCGTCTACACCAATACAGTAAGCACGTTTAGCTTTTGAAGTGATAGATGCAGTTAGAGAATTAACGCCGGTGAATTTTGTACCATTCATTCCAATATATGCGATTTGTACATATTCACTTTGAGCAGTCATAAAGTCCTCATCACATATATATGCATAGTAGCTATCAGTGTCGTTACTTGGAGTGAACTCAACTGTTACAGATGATGTAGTAAGTTCAGTTACCGCCATAGAGATAGAGAGCGCTTCTGGTTCTGGCTCTGGCTCAGTAATCGATTCGTCAGTTGATTTGCTAAGTGCGATTGGCGTACCAAATGCACCGTTTGCATCAACTGGGATGATTACAAAGTAGTTTTCAGCATAGCGAGTTGATCCAGTGCATTCACCTTCGCTATCGTAGTAGAAGTAGCTATTAATAAAGCCATTGTTAACCATACTTGTAGCACAGTCTATTGCAGAGATAACACCGTCACCATCGTAATCTTTCTGAAAGTATGAATCTAACTCTGTGAAATAATAACCTACTGCACCATTCTCGAACTTAACGTCAAGAGTGATTGAGTAAGCATCTGCGCTTGAACTCCAAGAGTGAGCACCATAAGTTGTAGCATAGCTAACTGACGCTGAAGAAGTAAATTCTATATCATTGGTAGTGTACTCGTAGCTTTGAAGCTCGCTATACGAACCGTCAGCTGCCTCAGATATTGTAGCTAGAACATAGCTAGTATTGTAGCTAAGACCACTAATAGTTTCCACGCCTGACTTATTCCAATAGTCATAAGCAGAGTTGCTCTCTACCTTATTCAATAGGTATTCCTTAGCATCTTCTGCTGTTTTACCAGTAGCATTATAGTAATATACTTTACTAACACCCTGAGGAATAGTTATGTCTAGAGAAACAGATGTCATACTTGGAGTAACAACTATTGTTGAGTTGTATGCTGAGTTATAACCATCATCTTCTGGCTCTGGGTCAGGCTCCGATTTAACGCCATCAATGTAAATTTCCTTGAAGGTGTAATATTGCATACCATATACATCATTATTCACAGTAATGGTATTTCCTGAGATATACTCGCTATTCGCTGAGCCGATATTTAGGGTCACATTACCCCCATTAGAGTCATCTGTTAAATAAAAGTAACCATCAATTTCTTCAGCAGTTGCAAATATGAACTCACCCATCTCTTGTAGCACAACTCCACTTGCCGTTGCAAGTTCTAGGTTAGTCAGTGCTGTACAACTAATGAATGCTCCTGCGCCAATCGAAGTTGCTTCAGGCAGTGATACCGATGTCAAGGCTTCGCACATATAGAACGCTAACATTCCAATCGTAGTCGCCTCGGGGAGGGATATTTCCGCTAAATCTGAGCAATAACCAAATGCCCGATCATCAATAGTGATAGCTTTGGGAGCTGACACGTCCGTCAAGACTGAGCAATATGCAAATGCAGCATAGCCAATCGTTGTCGCTTCGGGTAGTGACACTGAAGTTAAGGCTTCGCAAGAATTAAATACATAACCTCCAATCATAGTCGCCTCGGGTAGCGACACCGAAGTCAAAGAACTGCAAGTGTTGAATGCACTAATTTCAATCGTAATAGCTTTTGGAAGGGATACATCCGCTAAAGCTGAACATCCTGCAAATACAGCATCCTCTATCGTAGTTGCTTCGGGGAGAGATACCTCGGTCAAGGCTTCGCAATAATAGAATGCATAATTTCCGATCGTAGTCGCTTCGGGGAGGGATACTGAGGTTACGTTTGTACAGTATGCAAATGCACCATATAAAGCTGAGACTGTTTGCGCATATTGCGGAGCACGCATTACATCCACACCCGATTCCATATTAATATTATCTAGAGACAACTCTAATTCATTGCTATTAACACTTAATGGAGCTGATTGCTGAGGTGCACTAGCACTCTCATCCACAACATAATAACCTTCCTCGATGCTTTCTACCGCTGCGCCAGAGAAGCCAAAAGCAGCCTTACATCCGTAAAACGCCTCGTTCGGGATAACTTTCAAATTTGGGAAATCTAGAGCAATCTCTACGCCCTCTACTAACAGTGCACGAAGACCAGCAAAGTCCTCATTTGTGGCACTCTCGTCGAGAATAGTCCAAGTAGTACCCTCTGGCACAAACCCCTCCACAAAGTCCGAAAGATATAGCCCCTCACGTTCCGATTTAACGCCATCAATGTAAATTTCCTTGAAGGTGTAATATTGCATACCATATACATCATTATTCACAGTAATGGTATTACCTGACACTAAATCACTATTCGCCGATCCAATATGTAGTATAACATTATCATCATCATATTCAGAGCTAAATAGTATTGCACCAAAATATGTTATTACGCAATTCTCATTTGTGGCAAGTTCTAGGTTAACCAAGCCACTGTATTGAAATGAAGCATCTCCTAACGAAGTCACTGACGGTAGCGATACCGATTCCAAATTTGGACAACCCCGAAATGCACATACTCCAATCGCAGTTGCTGAAGGTAATGATACTGATGTCAAAGATACGCAAGCAACAAATGCATAGTCGCCAATCGTAGTCGCTAAAGGCAATGATACCGAAGTCAAGGCTTTGCACTCACAGAATGCATAGTCGCCAATCGTAGTCGCTAAAGGCAATGATACCGAAGTCAAAGCAATGCAAAGCTCAAATGCCGCCTCGCCAATCGTAGTTGCTGAGGGTAATGACACTGAGGTCATAGACAGGCAAGCAACAAATGCATAGTCGCCAATCGTAGTTACATTTGGAGCTGAGACTGAGAATGATGCAGCACAACCTGCTAGTGCTAGTTCTGGTATAACTTTCAAATTTGGGAACACTAGAGCAATACTATCTGTAAACTCCCAATCCTTCATAACTCTCTTATTATCAATGTGGTTTTTGACTGTAAAAACCAGAATCTACATAGGAGACTACATAGGGTTTGATTTGACCTTCAATCATCACGTAGGCAAA
>JAWXTM010000031.1:0-22123 GCA_044433505.1 Rikenellaceae bacterium | reverse complement strand
ATTTTTTTGTTTGTCGTTCCTCCAAACCCCCAAAAGATTTTTATGGGAGTTTGTACTAGCTTTCGGTTTTACAACCGAAAGATTTTTGTCTTTGATTTTTAGGCAAGGCATCCGCCTTGCTATTGCTCTAACGGACTGATGCCATCGTTCTTTTGTGAACAAAAGAACCAAAAAACTTTAATCATTTTAGTCTGTAATAATACAAGCTATAACAATCTAAATCATAAAAAAAGTCTCTGCCCCCAGTGGCACCCAAAAAACTTTAATTATTTAGTCTGTAATACTACAAACTAAGATTTATGCCCCAACTATAGAATTATTAAAGAATTTATATTAATTTTGTAACCCTAAATTAGATAACTAACACTTACATAGAATGCCAGCAACACTTTCACTTGAACAAAAAATTGAACGCATAGCTACCCTCAAAAAAGAACGCAACGCCATAATACTATCGCACTTCTATACCCGTGCCGAAGTACAAGGTGTAGCAGACTATGTTGGCGATTCACTAGCACTTGCTATCGAAGCTAAACGCAGCACCGCCCCCGTACTACTCTTTGCTGGAGTGCACTTTATGGCTGAAACTGCAAAGCTGCTATCTCCCGACAAGAGAGTACTTATACCAACTCTTGAGGCTGGATGCTCGCTTGCCGACTCGTGTAATGTAGAGGAACTAAAAGCCTTTAGAGAAGCGCACCCAGAGTATCTAGTGGTCTCTTACGTTAACACATCGGTCGACGTGAAGTGCTATACCGATATATGCTGCACCTCATCCAACGCTCTAAAAGTTATTAACTCGATTGACCCTAGTCAACCTATACTATTCCTGCCAGACAGAAACCTTGGTGGCTATATTAAGAGAATGACGGGGCGTGAGAATATAAGGCTATGGGATGGTTTTTGCCACGTGCACGAGGCTTTTGACAACGAAGTGCTAGAGAAAATCCGCACCGTAATGCCCGACACAGAGATTGTGGTTCACCCCGAATGCCGTGAAGAGGTTGCCAGAGTTGCGAACTATGTTGGTTCAACTGCTGGGATTATTGACTATTGCCTAAAGAGTGATTGCCAGAGGTTTATCGTGGTCACCGAACAGGGCATACTCAGCGAGTTGGAGCGACTAGCCCCACACAAAAAGTTTATGTCGTTGGACATCACCTCGCTTGAGGACTGCAACATTGACACAAAAAACCGCAGGCAGCGTTGTGCCGTATGCGAGTATATGAAGATGGTTAGCCTCGACAACATCATTGCAGCACTGGAGAATATGAGCCCTTGTGTAGAGCTAGATGAGCGCACTATTGAGATGGCGCACGGCTGTATTGACAAAATGCTTGAACTCTAAGAATCTGTTTAAGATTTTGAAAATACGATAAAAATATATAACTTTGTAACACATATACTTAAGGGGACTTCTAAAAATTGACCCCACAAAAATTTAAGGGGACTTCTAAAAACTGACCCCTATTAAAAATTTTAAATTAACAATGGACAACAAAATCAGATTTTATATGCCACCAGGGCGATATTTTGGTTGATTTTTCACCTTTTTTTGGTCAAATAGTCCACTATTAGACCAAAAATGCGGCAAAAACTCACCTTCGAATCTCATCCCAAATCCACCAAATCAATTTTTAGAAGTCCCCTTAAATCAAAAAAATATGAGACTACTTATCCAAAAAGATTACCAGAACATTAGCAAGTTCGCTGCTGAATATATCGCTGGTGAGATTAATAAATTTAATCCTACTGCCCAAAACCCTTACGTGCTTGGACTCCCAACTGGCTCTACTCCATTGGGTACGTACAAAGCACTCATTGAGCTACACAAGGCTGGCAGGGTTAGTTTCGAGAATGTCGTGACCTTTAATATGGACGAGTACTGTGGCATCCCTAAGGATCACTCACAGAGCTACTACACCTTTATGTGGGAGAACTTCTTCTCGTACGTGGATATTAAGCCTGAAAACGCTAACCTACTAGATGGTAATGCCTCTGACCTAGAGGCTGAATGCCAGAGGTATGAGGACAAGATTAAGTCTTATGGTGGCATTAAGCTCTTTATGGGCGGTATTGGCCCTGACGGTCACATTGCTTTCAATGAACCTTGTAGCTCGCTAAGCTCTCGCACCAGAATAAAGACCCTTACCCAAGACACTATCATTGCAAACTCTCGCTTCTTTGATAACGACCCTCTAAAAGTACCTCGCACTGCACTTACCGTTGGGGTTGGTACAATTATGGATAGTGAGCAGGTGTTGATTATTGTCAATGGTCACTCCAAGGCACGAGCACTCGCTATGGGTGTAGAGGCTGGGGTTAACCACCAATGGACAATCTCGGCACTTCAGTTGCACACTCACGGCATTATTGTATGCGACGAGGCTGCCACTGTCGAACTCAAAGTAGGCACGTACAACTACTTTAAAGATATAGAAAAAAACAATATCCTATAAACGTATGCTCTCCACATTTCGCAAAATACCGCTATATATAAAGATTCTACTGGGGATGATTCTCGGGATAATCTGCGGCTTTATCTTTGTGAAATGTGGAGTTACGCCTGAGTTTATCAGCGACTGGGTAACCCCATTTGGTGATATTTTTATGCGTGCACTAAAGCTTATTGCCGTACCACTGGTCTTTTGTTCGCTGGTGTTGGGCATAGGCAGCCTTGGGGATATGGCATCACTCTCACATCTGGGGATGCGCACTCTGGGACTTTATGTTTGCACTACGGTGGCTGCTGTAACGCTAGGGGTGGTACTAGTACTCTCTATTAACCCAGGTTCGGTGGTTGACACCTCTACTAGGGAAAGACTCACCGTAGAGTATAGCTCCGTGGTGGAATCTAGCCAACACAGCTCTGAGGCACTCAGCGAAAGCTCACCTCTGCAATTCTTTGTGGATATGGTGCCTGAAAACATAACCGCCGCATTCTCTAATAATAGTAGCATACTTCAAGTTATTGTCGTTGCGTTACTTATGGGTATAGCAGTGCTTATGATTGGCAAGGAGCGTAGCGAGCCTTTTCTTAAGCTGGCAGAGTCGGTGAACTCACTGATTCTAAAGATTATTGATATGATAATGGCGTATGCTCCTATTGGGGTCTTCGCAATTATGGCGGCACTAATAGTTTCGAACTCGGGGGACACTACCCTACTCAGCGCACTGGGGCTATATTGCCTAACTGTGATTATTGGCTTGGTTACCTTAATTCTTGTCTTCTACCCTCTGCTTATGAAACTGCTGACGGGACGAAGCCTAAAGGACTTTTACCGTGCGGTGTGGCCAGTACAGCTGCTTGGTTTTACCACCTCGTCGAGTGCAGCTACTCTACCCCTGACTATGAAACAAGCCACCGAAGGGCTAGGCATCTCACGCCAAACGGCAGGCTTTGTACTACCAGTTGGGGTGACAATTAATATGGATGGCACGTCGCTCTATCAGGCCGTTGCAGCAATCTTTATTGCCGAGGTATTTGGGGTTGACCTCAGCTTTGTCGATATTCTAACTATTATTGGTACTACTACAATCTCCTCGATTGGCACGCCAGGCATCCCTGGTGGTAGCGTGGTGGTGCTCGTTATGGTGCTGTGGAGCGTTGGTATCCCTGCTGAGGGATTGGCTCTAATTATTGGTATGGACAGACCTCTGGATATGCTCCGTACAGTGGTGAATGTTACTGGCGATATTACTGTTGCCTCTATCGTTGACAAATGGAAAAAAGCATAGCAAATGATAGGTAAATTTCTTAAACTCATCGGTGGACTAGCCCTTTGGGGAGTCTTCTTTTTGGTTATCTTCTTTGTGTGGGCAATGCTTAAAGAGTACAGCCCCGAAGAGGTCGAGGAGTACCCTACACTTGCCCAAAGCCAACCTATCACAAATGATACAATTACCATAATCTCGTGGAATATAGGTTATGCAGGACTGGGCAGCGATATGGACTTCTTCTTGGATGGTGGGCAAAGCTCTCGCACCTCACGTGGCAGAACCCTTGAAAACCTTGATGGCATTATCTCCTTTATCGAAAAGTGGCAAGACTCTGTCGACTTTGTACTACTTCAGGAGGTTGATTTTGGCTCTTTCCGCACCTATGGCATCAATGAGTATGACACCATTGTAAAGCACTTTGGTAAGGCTTTTCATTACTATAAGGCAAAGAATTTCGAGGTGTTTTATGTACCTATCCCACTTGGGAATGCCATTGGTCAGGTTAGCGCAGGAGTGATGACAATGAGTCGTTATGCGCCAAGTGCAGCACGTAGATTGAGCTACCCTAGCACTGGGTGGTGGCCCTATAGTATGTTCGAGCTTAAGAGGTGTATGCTTAGTGTGGAATTGCCCATAGAGGGACGACAAGAGGCTCTGTATATAAATAATACCCATAACTCTGCCTATGATAGTGGTGGAGAGGGGCGTGCCAAGGAGATTGGTTTTATGGCACTTTTTCTCAGCGATAAGAAATATTCTGTAACGGCAGGGGATTGGAACTCAGTACCCCCAGGCTACACTATGTCGCAAGCCGAAAAGGAGGATAAATACTTTAACCCAGCAAGTGTTAGCAGGAGTGATTTTGGTGCAGATTTTTACTTTGCATCAGATGTGGAAAACCCTTCAGCACGCTATGGTTATGAACCCTATCGCAGAGGCATCACAACCACTACGGTAATTGATTTTGCGGTATCATCGCCAAATGTAGAGCCAATAATGGTAGAGTGCATTGACTTAGGCTTTGCTAACTCAGACCATAATCCCGTAGTCTACAAATTTGTAATTAAATAGGATGCTCCGTAGCACCCACGCTAGAGTAACTCACAGAGAGCCTTAGATAATTGATCGGGGCAAGATGTTCCTCGCCCCTTACAATCAATACCCTCTAACTTTGAGATAACACTCTCAATACTCATCCCAGCAACTAAGCGTGAAATGCCCTGAGTATTGCCGTGGCAACCCTTGGTAAAGAGCACTCTGACTACCTTACCTGCCTCAACCTCAACGTCAATCTGTCTTGAACAGACCCCCTGAGGAATGTAGCTCAAAGTTTTTATCTCAGCCATTGCTTATTTCTTATAAAATGGCATACGAACTACCTGAGCCTTAAGTTGACGACCACGAATATCAATAAAGATTTCGCTGCCAACTTTGCTATTCTCAGCCGTTACATAACCAATGCCGATAGCCTTCTTAACTGCTGGGCCCTGAGTGCCTGAGGTAACCTCTCCAATAACCTCACCCTCGGCATTCTTGATAGCATAACCGTGGCGAGCAATACCCCTGTCAATCATCTCAAAACCAACCAACTTGCACTTCAAACCCTCAGCCTTTTGGTTCTCCATATAGGCTCTATCCAAGAAGTCTTTACCCTCTACGAATTTAGTAATCCAGCCTAGACCAGCCTCCAGCGGAGAAGTAGTGTCATTTAGCTCATTACCATACAAGCAGAAGCCAACCTCCAAGCGCAAAGTATCACGAGCACCAAGACCAATATTCTTTAGTCCCATCTCTTCGCCAACACTCCATACCGCATTCCAAAGAGTCTGGGCATCTTCGTTTGCAACATATATCTCGCATCCACCGCTACCAGTATAGCCAGTAATCGAGAGGATAGCACCCTTAATACCTGCCACCTCAGTCTTAACAAAAGTATAGTACTCCATATCTTCGACAGCTTCTGGGCACAATTTCTGAACAAGCTTCATTGCATTTGGACCTTGGATAGCAAGCTGCGCAATCTCATCAGAGGCATTGTATAGTTCCTTTCCAGGGGTGATATTGAACTTAGGGGCGTGAGCACACAAGAAGTCCCAGTCCTTTTCGATATTACTAGCGTTCACTACCAAAAGGTAAGTTTCAGCATCAATTCTATAGACCAACAAGTCATCCACGATACCCCCCTTACCATTTGGGAAGCAAGAGTACTGCACCTTACCGTCGTAGAGTGCCGACACATCATTCGAGGTAACATGCTGCAAGAATGCTAGTGCATTTTCGCCCTTAACCCAGATTTCGCCCATATGGCTAACATCGAAAAGCCCCACGTTCTCTCTTACAGCGTTGTGTTCGGCTGCAATACCAGAGAACTCTACTGGCATATAAAACCCTGCAAAATCGACCATTTTAGCACCATTTGCTACGTGAAATTCTTTAAAAACTGTTGTTTTCATTATTTTTTAGATTATTTGTTTTTATATTAGTAACTATCAAAGATACAAAAAATAATTTAGTTCATCTATATTTTTACTCTAAAATTTGTACCTTTGCTCAAAATAAAATAGAAAAACTGTGGCTACAAAACTAAAGACAATTAATATCATTACACTTGGATGCGCCAAAAACCGTGTAGATAGCGAACATATCGCACACAGCATCCACCAGCAATACGACGTAACCTTCGATAGAGAGGACTTTGGTAGCGAGGATTTTTGCTTCGATGTTGTGGTGATTAATACCTGTGGATTTATTCTTGATGCTAAGACCGAATCAATCGACGCTATACTAATGGCGTGCGAGGCTAAAAGAGTAGGTCAAATTGGTAAGCTCTATGTAATGGGTTGTCTTAGTCAACGCTACGAGAAGGAGCTGCGCCAAGAGATTACAGAGGTTGATGAGTTCTATGGTGCACGTGATTTTACGGAGTTGCGTAGTGCACTTTCTGCACAGGAGGGTTGCATCGGGCGCACACTCTCTACCCCACCGCACACTGCCTATCTAAAGATTGCCGAGGGGTGTAACTGGGGCTGTGGATACTGCGCTATTCCGCTTATTAGGGGTGCATATCGCTCAGTGCCTATCGAAGATTTGCTTGCGGAAGCAGAGTGGCTTAGTCAGCGTGGCACTAAGGAGATTGTAGTGATTGCACAAGACACTACCTACTATGGTATGGATATTTATGGTAAACGTAGGCTTGGGGATTTGCTCAGTGAACTATGCAAGATTGAGGGCATTGAGTGGATAAGGCTACAGTATGGCTACCCTGCACAATTCCCACGGGATGTTATAGAGGTGATGGCTCGTGAAGAGAAGATTTGTAACTACCTTGACCTGCCATTCCAACATATCTCGGACAATGTGCTATCAGCTATGAGGCGTGGACTCTCTAAGGCTCAGACAATGGAGCTAATCGAGGAGCTGCGCAAGGGTGTGAAGGGTATTGCCCTACGCACTACTCTGCTTGTGGGCTACCCTGGTGAAAGCGAGGAGGATTTCAGTGAGTTGTGTGAGTTTGTGAAAGAGGTGAAATTCGAACGCCTCGGTGTCTTTGCCTATAGCGCAGAGGAGGGAACATACTCTGCCGAAAATCTCGAAGATAACCTCACTCAAGAAGAAAAAGAAGAGCGTGTGGCTAGAATTATGAAGCTCCAAGAAAGCATTGCCGCAGAGAATAGTGCTCAAAGAGTGGGGCAGACCATTCGTGTGCTCTTTGATAGGGTTGAGGGTGATTACCTAGTGGGCAGAAGTCAGTGGGATTCTCTAGATGTTGATGGCGAAGTTCTTGTACACGTAGATTCACTACACTATGATGAGTACGACTATATTGGCACCTTCGAGAATGTAGTGATAAACTCCAGCGACACTCACGACCTCTTTGGTACTATTGCTTAAGGGGACTTCTAAAAATTGACCCCACTAAAAATTAATAAATAAAAATGGATGTAAATAAATAGGTTTTGATGCCACCAGGGCGATATTTTGGTTGATTTTTCACCTTTTTTCGGTCGAATAGCCCGCTATTAGACCAAAAATGCGGCAAAAACTCACCACAAAATCTCATCCCAAATCCACCAAATCAATTTTTAGAAGTCCCCTTAATCTACAATCATATCTATGCGCACAGGATTTAAAATAATCATTACACTAGCACTATATTTGAGCTGTTGTACTATTTCAGCCCGTGCGCAAAAGGACTCAATATACACTATCGACAATGTAGAGATAACTGCTCAGCACAAGAGATACAACAAACATAACCCTGCAACAGAACTGCTAGAGCGACTAAGGCAGAGCATCGCAGAGAGCAACCCCTACAAGCAGGATTTTGCGGAGTATGCACGCTACGAGAAGCTGGTGGTTTCGATTAATGATTTTCAGGCGGTGGACTCTACCAAAACATTCGCCTTTTTGAATCCTCACGCCACTGTCAATCCATACACAAACAAGACGATACTCCCTATATCGCTCCACCACCGAATAGTAAATACTACTATTCGGAAACATCGCCAAAAGCGTGACACCACCACATTCTACCAAAAGAGTGGTATTGATGACTACTTTTCGCAAACCACCGTACTGACCTTTCTAAATGATATTATCCCAGAGATAAACCTCTTTAATGAGGATGTCTACTTTGCGAGCCGAAAATTTATCTCGCCACTAAGCAAAAAGGCACAGAATTTTTACCAATTTTTCCTTGCCCCAGATACTATTGAGCTAGACTCTCGGCAATATGTCGAGCTATTCTTCTTTCCTCAGAATAACAACGCTCACGCCCTGAGAGGTAGGCTAACCGTAGAGGTTGACTCCACTAAACTGCCTAGTCTTGTTGAGGCAGATTTTACTATCCCAGAGTCAGCCAACCTAAACTTTATGGGCTACCTGCAAATCAATATAAAGTATGCGCAGGACAGCTGTGGAATGACCGTGACGACCGAAGATTTTGTGACGATGGATATATCTACGGATAAGAACCTTTCGCTTGCCAATATCACACGTGAGAGCCTCTACTCCCACTTTGCATACGCCCCCCACCAACTCCCCGATAGTGTTCTTAGAGTTGATTCTATTAAATTCAAACCCGATGAGGCTGAACTACTCACCAAAGAACTCTCCAAGAAGCTTCGCCGACGTGCCCTTTGGGTAATCGTGGAGGAGGTGGCACTGATACTCACCGAAGACTACTTCCAGACCTCTAAACCAAAGAGCTACTTCGATATTGGGCCTGTGTCAAAGTTCCTTACCATCAATGAACTAGAGGGCACTAAGATTTCCGTAGGAGGGGTCACAACTCCAAACATCTCACCAAATATATTCTTTAGTGGTATTATATCCTATGGCTTTGGGGATAATAAGATAATGGGTTCTGGTACTCTGGAGTGGAGCTTTACCCCAAAGAAGGAGTATATCTCGGAATACCCCTCAAACTCGCTTGCAGCAACGGTGAGCTACGACTCTAAACGCTTCTCAGATGGTTTTGACCGCAAGGGTAGTAGCCGAGGAATACTGGACGGTATCTCTCGCCACCAATATGATGACCTTGTCTACCAAAGGCTCTACCAACTGCGCTACCATAAGGAGTGGCTCAATAATATGTCGCTCAAGGCATACGGTAGGTACTACAATACCTATGATACCCCTATTTTTCAGTTTGCACCAACCTCGACCCAACTCCACTCCTACAATATGAGCGAAGTGGAACTAAGGCTAGGCTTTGCCCCAGGGCAAAAGTTTATACAGACACGCACCTCACGGTACGATTTGCATAAATATATCGGTCGCTTTGAACTTTCGCATACCACTGCTTTTAAAGGGCTACTGGGGGGTAACTACTCACGCAACCTGACTACACTTAGTGGCGAGGGGCGTATCAATGTACAACCTCTAGGCTATATTGATATTAAGGGCGAAGGGGGCATAGAGTGGAACGAAGTGCCATATATGCTACTGCCATACCCTAAGACTAATACATCTTACTTTATAGGTAATATCGACTACTTTTCGATGATGATGCCCCAAGAGTTTTTCTACGATAGGTACATCTATATCGGCATAGACTACCACCTCGATGGGTTAATTTTTAATCACATCCCACTTATCAACAAACTCCGCCTGCGTGAAGTTTTCACATTTAGAGGTGTTTACGGTGAACTTTCTGACAAAAATAATCCTCTAATTAATAAAAATTTACTATCTTTACCCTCAGGAAGTAGTGCACTAGGGCGTGAGCCATACATTGAACTAGGTGTGGGAATTGATAATATACTTAGCATTTTTAGCATAAATTACGTGTGGAGGGTAACCTACAGAGATAATTCGAGCTTGGGCACTGGCGCAATACTCTTTAACTCAGTTATTAAGTTTTAAAGCTATGGTAAAACATCTACTAACTCTGCTTGCTATACTCAGTTTTAGCATCGGCTCTTCGTGGGCACAGATCGGGTATGAACCGATAGACTCACTCTCCCAATCAATCAAAAACCTAGTGAAGGTCGGCGAAACCAGCATCTTTACCGATGCTAGAACCCCTCGCTTCAATATGGTCAATAACGACAAGAAGTTCCTCTTTGGGGTGGGTGGTTACTTTATGGGTAGAGCTTACTATGACTTTACTGGTAGCAACGCCTATGGACTCTATCCCGACGAGGTTGCTGTACCATTCAATAGCAATATCCCAGATAAGATTGGCTTCTCGGTAAACTCCTCAAAGCTTATCTTCAAGCTGCTGGGCGAAACAAGGCTAGGGATACTAGAGTCAACCTTCGAGGCATCGTTTGGTGGTGGCGAGGGAGTCTTTAAGTTAAGTAGAGCCTATGTTCGCTTTGGGGGCTTCTCGATAGGTTATAACTGGAGCGTGGTGACAGACTGGACAACCGCCCCAAATATACTTGATGATGGTGGGCCAGCAGGTGCTTTTGGCGGCAAGACCCCTCAAATTAGATATGCCTTTAATCCTACCCAGAACCTAAGACTATACTTCTCGCTAGAGTTCCCGATACTCTTCTTTAATAGCGGAGAGACACTATACTCAGTGAATGAATTCCTGCCAGATTTTGATACAAAGATACGCTACACCTCCCCAAATCAGAACTATACGGGACAATTTGCAACCATTTTGCGTTGCATCTCTCCCGACGCATCTGCCATTACTGACAATAAGCCAGCACGTTACTTTGGCTATGGCGCAACTACCTCTCATAGCCTGAATGTTGGCAAGAGTACTCTCTATGCAAGCGGTTCGATAGGGCGTGGGGTTAGCGACCACTTTGAGGGGGGGAGTTCATCCTACCTGAACATCACAGAGCTAAATATTACAGATGGTGTGCTCAATGACTTTAAGCCAGTGTGGATGTGGGGTGCAGTTGGCGCATACTCACTAAAGTGGAGCGATAGGGCTAGCTCAACCGCTGCACTATCATATATGAAGGTTCTCGATTGGGGTAATATAGCAGAACGCCTCACCTATGATGCTGACATAGATGAACTCTACTCAGCATCAGTAAATTACCTTATAAGTCCAATAGAGTTTATGGATGCAGGTATTGAAATACTTTACGCAAAAAAGACGCTCTATACCAAAGAAAGTGGACACGGACTCAGAATCGGGCTGATTTTTAAATATAGTTTCTAAATTTAACGCTAAACTACTAAAAAAATATACCTCTTCAATAAAATCTTATTAAAAAAACATTATTTAATCGTTTAAATAAAGAAAATATTTTAGGAAAAGTTTTGATATTTATTTTTTTTTGTATATCTTTGTTTCTGAATCCAAACTAAACCAGCTCCAAGATGTCAATACGAAAAATATCAGAAGCACTGGGACTCTCTACAACTACCGTTTCGTGGATACTCTCAGGTCAAGGCGAAAAACGTGGCTTTAAAAAAGAGACTATCGAACGTGTGTACGAATACGCCAGAACTATAGACTACCGCCCCAACCTAATTGCCAGAAACCTCTCCAATGGTTTTACTAATACTATTGGGCTTATTGTACCATTTATTAATGATACTTTCTATGCTAATTTAATTCAAGCAACCGAAGCTCAAGCTAAGCAACGATCACTGTTTCTAACAGTATGCTCCACTGAAGGTAGCGAAGATAGAGAAACTGAGTTAATCAATACACTACTCGGGCAACGAGTTGATGGCATTATGCTAATATCGACCAAAGAGAGCGACAAAAATATCAAACTTCTGCAAAAGAAAGATCATCCATTTGTCTTAATCATCCGACACTTTAGAAAAATTGACACCAATAATATCACTGTTGATTTTATGAAGTGCAGCTACGAACTCACCAAAGGTCTTATTGAGCGTGGTGCAAAGCAAATTGCAGTTATTACTTCTAATAGCCAAATCTGCGAAATACAACAACGTGTACACGGCTACAATACAGCTCTACAGGAGGCAGGACTGCGCTGCGACGATGATCTGTGTGCCAACATCTCTAGAATAAACTACAAAGAAGACTTTGACAGTAAATTCGAGACACTTCTGAATAGCAACCCAGAGATTGACGGATTCTTTTTTGTCACACACTACCTTGCACTAGAGGCATTTAGGTATTTTGTAGAACGCAAAATTGATTTCAACAGCAAGTATAAGTTTGCCTGTATCTACTCGGATATGTGCCACAAACTAATCTGCCCTGACATTGCCACAGCAGAACTTCCAATAGAACAAATGAGCAGAAAGGCAGTTGAACTATTATGCAAAAACATTAAAGACAAAGCAATGGAGAAGGAGCATATCGTTCTAGAAGTTGATATACAATAGCGGACTTCTTTGGGTAAAGAAGTAGTTCTACTTCTTGAAGATTGCAACTATTACGCCGCCAAAACCTAATACTAACACTATTGGGGCTACCCATAGTCTTCTGAATGAATAAATCTCATACGAGAATTCTTCCGCAGGGTTTTCAGCAGCTCCGCCACTTAGCAATATAAAGCCAAGCACTATTAGTGCTACGGCAATTCCCATAATAATGTAATTCTTCTTATTAAATACCATATCGTCTTTATCTATTAAGGGGACTTCTAAAAATTGATTTGGTGGATTTGTGATGAGATTCGAAGGTGAGTTTTTGCCGCATTTTCACTCTAATAGCCACGCTATTCGAGTGAAAAAAGGTGAAAAATCAACCAAAATAAAAGCCCAAATACATCAAAACCTATTTCTTTACATCCATTTTTATTTTTTTTAAATTTAGTGGGGTCAATTTTTAGAAGTCCCCTTAATTATGTTTTTATGTAGTCCAACTGCAATAGAAGTAAAGAGTAGTGACAACACCACTGAAACCACCACTGCGCCTGCCGCAATTTCGGGAACTCTATGCCAGTTGAGCACCATTGGATGAACTACCCCCTCGGCAATCTTAACCATAAATGCCAGAAGTGCAGCTGCACTCACGCCACTTAGTACACCCTGAATCCACGCCCAGCGATAAGCCTCTTTGCGGAGTCTTCGGCGTGCCTCCATTGGGTAGCAGTTAAACGTTGCTCCAACCGACAGCCTAGTTACTATATACATAATAACCAACGCACACAACCCCACTATAATTGCCACATATAGGCTGAATTTTTGAATCTGAACAATATTTTGTGTCACCTTCTCTGGTATTGAGCTTTCGTAGTGAAGCGATGCCACCCACTCTTGCTCCTCAATCCTTTCACACATTTCTGTCATAGCATCATCTCCTACTATAGCCTCACTATTTAGCGTTACGATATAGATATTTGGAAAGAGCACACTCTCAATGTTTTGGGTGAGGTCGTGCCCAAGAAATCCTTCGAATTCACGTTGAGACTCTTTAGCATCAATAAATTTTATATGGCTAACACCTTGAATTGATTTGAGTTCCTTTTCGATAGCGTAGTTATCCAGCTTGGTTGTGTCGCTAACCTCAATCGAAAGCCTTACTTCGCCTATCATATCGTGCAGCCTATGGCTGCCGCTAAGTATAACATAGCTAGAGAGTGCGCACAGAAACAGAGCAAAGGTCAATGCAACCGTTGCAGCAATACGTCCGCTATAGATTCTAATTATTTGACGTGCCATTTTTCTTTCTAATGTTAATGAATAGTCCAAGTGCTAGCAGTACAAAGATAGCAATAGTTGAGCAAGCGACAACCCCACGAAGCACCCCATAGTGGTTCAGCTCGAACTTAAACTCTAGGGTATGCTCACCCTGTGGCACTACCACCCCTCGCAAAACATAATCCACTGGAATGATTTCAAGCTCCTCTGCTCCATCAAGTGTTACGTTCCAGTCTTTATGGTATATTTCTGAAAAGACAATAAGCCTTGGGTCACTTACCTTGACTTGGTATTTGAGTTCGCTGAGCGCATAGTGCGTTAGTTCAATAAAGTCAGAGCTATCCACCTTAGTAGTGAGATCTGCCCCAGCAACGCTGTTTTTATATTTAGAGTCTACCACTGCAACCCTTCGAGGGTTAAAGTCAGCAGCACCCAGCGCAGCAATTTCAGCCCTTGCGCCCTCAGTCCATATTACGCTATCGGTGATAGTTGCGCTACCTATGGCATCGGGATTCTCCATAACCTCGCCATCCTGCATAATAAAGTAGCGAGTATTGAGCATATTGTAGACCTTTAGGTTTTGTTGGCTTAGGTGGTGTTCGATAATATCGCTATAACGAGCCATCTTGGCAGCGTGGTAGCCACCCACCGAGCGGTGGAAATACGATGCAGCAGAGGAACTAAACGGGTCGCCACGCATAAAGTCAGCCACCCTATAGTCATCTTTATCTTGGAGGATTGTTTGGTCAGCGGCTGTCATCTCTATTGCTTTAGTTTGGCTACGAGCAGTGAAGTCATCAGGGGATATGTAGCGTCTATCAACCCCAAAGAGGTCAATGGTAACAAGTGCAACGAGCACTAGAGAAAGTACCGCTGAACGCTTAATTTTTCTATTGATATAGCACCAAATAACACCTGCGCTAAGCACCACAAAGAGCAGTGCACGCCAACCATCCGAGCTAAGCAAATCAGCCCTCTCGCTCTGCATAGCAAAGGCAAGAGTTTCGGGCATTTGAGCATCGCTAGCGGCTGTAAAGTCCATTCGGATATTCACCCTGTTGATGTTGCAGGTCACGCTAGGCAGTATAATTGCACTAAGGAGTGCAAAACCACCTGCCACACCTCCACTAATATAGAGTGCTTTTAGGCTACGAGTTTTGTCTTCACCTTTGAGTAGTTGCATAATGCCCAGTGCAGCGAGCAGTGGCAGCGACCACTCCACAACAACAAGTATCATAGAGGGTACTCTAAACTTATTGTAGAGCGGGAAATGGTCAATAAAGAGGTTTGTTAGCCACTCAAAGTTATGCCCCCAGCTCAACAAAATAGCAAGGATTGTAGGGGCAAGTATCCACCATTTCTGAGCATTTTTGAGCATACACACTCCAAATATCGCAAGAAAGACTATCACCGCACCGATATAAACGGGCCCCTCGGTAAAGGGTTGCGTACCGTGGTAAGATGGCATTGCTTTGTAGTAGTCTTTAGGGACTTGGTAGTTTTTAAGTTCAGTGTCAACTGCACCCCCTTTGGTGAAGTTACGCCCACCACCTTCGAAATTCGGGATAAACAAGTTAAAAGTTTCAGCCTTACCATAGCTCCACGCCGTAATGTAGCTTCTATCCAGCCCACTAGTAGCCTCGCTATCACCTTCAGTGGCAAGCTCTGAGCCAGAGCCACGTGTCGAAACCTTCGAGTAGTCTGCCGTATAGTAAAGGTGCACAATATTGCTGCCAACCCCAAGTAGTGCAGCAAAGAGAAGCACCACCGAAGTCTTTACAAATTTTGCAATCAAGTGTTTTTTATAATAGATAATTCCTTGGGAAATAACCAGTGAAGCAATAACAAATAGGAAGTAATAGGTGATTTGGTGGTGACCTGTTTCCACCATCATTGCAGTAAAGAATGCCGAGAGTCCAGCCCCTAGCCACAGACTCCTATTATAGGTAAACCAAATAGAGCCAAGCAGCGCAGGTGCCCATTGCAGTGCCCACATTTTGGTGATGTGCCCTGCCGAAATAATTATAGGGAAGTAGGTCGAGAGTCCATACCCAACGCCCCCAATCATTGCTACATAGGGCTTTACGCCCATCATCAAAAGCATTAAGTAGAAGCTACTCATTGCCAAGAATATCATCCATACCGAAGATTTCTCGCTATTGAGTTTAGCAATACTGCCAACCGTTAGTCCGCTATCCATCAGCATAATAACCGACGGCATCCCTCCAAACATACCCCCTGTCCAGTTAGGGTGCTCGCCCGTTGCACGCACTTCATCCTTAACGTCTTTGGACATTCCCTCGTAGTTGACCACATCACCCTGACGCAACCCCTTATCTTGGAACTCTGGGTAGAAAAGCACCGATGAGATAAGTGCAAAGAGAGCAAGTGCCACGATATGCGGCAGGCTCTGTTTTAGTATTTTTTGTATGTTCATATTAACTTTTAACGACTTTTTTTTGTGGGGACTTCTAGAAACTGATTTATATGAATTTGGGATGAGATTTTGAGTTAATTTTTTGCCGCCTTTATGGGAGTATAGCGAGCTATATGACCATAAAAAGGTGAAAAAGCAACCAAAATATCGCCCTGGTGGCATATAAAACCTGATTTTAGTCGTCCATTAGTTAATTTAATTTTTAAAAGGGGTCAGTTTTTAGAAGTCCCCATAACCAGTATAGTAATATTCCAAAGAGTGTACCTACTCCCAACCCGATAATAACATCAAAGGGGTAGTGCACACCAAGGTAAATTCTAGAATAACTAACCGCTAAAACCCACGCCATCATCCAGAACCAGTACCTCGGCTTTCTTAGCACCTTGCAAAACATCACCGCCACTGCCATCGAGCACGCTGCGTGAGCACTGATAGTGCCATACAGCCCACCCACGTAACCATAAACATTGGTATGCACAAGCCCACTTAAGGGCTCATAGTGCGAGGGACGTAACTTTGGAAGGTAGTTCTTTGCCAAATTGGCACACTGGTCGCTTAGGGCAACGGCTAGCGCAATAGCAATAAAAAAAAGTATGGTGCGCAGTGTTCCCACTCGCTTCCATACCTTATATAATAACCACAAATAGAGTGGTATCCAAATAAAACGATTCGAAACCCAATACATTAAAAAATCAGCAAATCCACCACCATCTTCATTCAAAAGCAGCAGTAACTGAGTGTCGAGTGTCGTCGGATTAATCATTTTTTAAGTGGAGCTACATCTTCTCTGGAGAGTAGTTTGGAGCTTCACGAGTAATAGCCACGTCGTGAGGGTGAGATTCGCTCATACCACTTGCAGTAATGCGAATAAACTTAGCATTTTTAAGAGTTTCGAGATTCTTAGCACCACAATAACCCATACCAGCCTTTAGCCCACCGACCATTTGGTAGATTACCTCAGCAAGTTTTCCTTTGTAAGGTACACGAGCTGCAATACCCTCTGGCACTAGTTTCTTTACATCATCCTCCACATCTTGGAAGTATCTGTCCTTAGAACCCTTTTGCATAGCCTCCAATGAACCCATACCACGGTATGACTTAAACTTACGACCATTGTAAAGGATAGTTTCCCCTGGAGATTCCTCAACACCTGCGAACAATCCACCTGCCATAATAGTATCTGCACCAGCAGCCAGAGCCTTAACAATATCACCAGAGTAGCGAATACCACCATCTGCAATAATCGGCACTCCACTCTTTCTTGCAACCTCGGCAGTGTCATAAATAGCGTTCAACTGTGGAACACCCACACCTGCAATAATACGAGTAGTACAAATCGAACCTGGCCCAATACCAACCTTAATACCATCAGCACCAGCCTCAATCAAAAACTGTGCAGCCTGAGCCGTTGCAATATTACCAACCACCACATCAATCTCTGGGTACTTAGCCTTAACCTCCTTTAGCTTAGCCACAACACCAAGGGTGTGACCGTGCGCCGTGTCAATTACAATAGCATCGGCACCTGCTGCAACCAGCGCATCAACTCTTTCAAGAGTATCGCCAGTTACACCAACACCTGCTGCAACCCTTAGGCGACCCTTAGAGTCCTTTGCAGCATTTGGGTTATCCCTTACCTTAGTAATATCTTTATATGTAAGTAGCCCAACGAGCATACCATCTTTATCTACAACAGGTAGTTTTTCGATTTTATTTTTAAGTAGAATCTGAGACGCCTCATTTAGGTCAGGGTTAGTAGTAGTCACCAAACCCTCGGAGGTCATAATATCGCCAATCTTACGCCCCATATCGCTTTGGAAGCGAAGGTCACGGTTAGTAACAATACCGATAAGTTTACCAGCATCGTCCACTACTGGGATACCACCAATTCTATTTTCACGCATCAGCGAGAATGCCTCACCAGCACTCTGGTCAGCCTTGATAGTAACTGGGTCATAGATCATACCATTCTCAGCTCTCTTTACCTTGCGCACCTGTGCCGCCTGAGCCTCGATAGACGTATTCTTGTGAATTACACCGATACCCCCCTGACGAGCAATAGCTATTGCCATAGCTGCTTCGGTGACAGTGTCCATAGCTGCCGAAACAATAGGAGTGTTTAGTTCAATGCGACGTGAGAATTTAGTAGCGATACTGACTTCACGTGGAAGAACCTCAGAGTAAGCTGGAATTAATAGAACGTCATCGAAGGTGAGTCCTGTAGTTGCAATTTTGTCATCTAGGAATGCCATAGCCTTATAGTTTTAGTATATAGTTTAACCTTTTTAATTGCGCACAAAGATACTCATTTTTTTTGAAATACCATATATTTTGCGTATTTTTGTAGTGGAAAATATATAAAAACAACAAAAACTGAATTTAATTATGCAGAAAATCTTAAGAAAAGGGATTCCAGCACTCTTTGCTCTTGCCCTTAGCGGTGGTTTTGCTTCGGCTCAAAGCTTTAACGAGTGGCAAGATCCCCAGATAAATGAAATCAATCGTGCACCAATGCGCTCTACATTCTTCGCCTATGAAAATGAAGAACTTGCTCAAAATGGTCTAAAAGAAGACTCTAAATATTTTAAGAGCTTGGAGGGAAAGTGGAAGTTTAACTACACCGAAAACCTTTGTGAACGCCCCACTGATTTCTTTAAGATGGACTATGATGTGAAGCACTGGGATGACTTTATGGTGCCAGCTATCTGGGAGAAGAATGGGTACGGTGACCCTATTTATATCAACCCTGGGTATGCGTGGAGTTCGGTGGTGAGAACATTGCCTGCTGACTCACCTACCACTGGAGTTAAGAAATACCCTGAGAATAAGGGCGTGCCTATGGCTGATAATGCCGTGGGGTCTTATGTTAAGACTATCACTGTGCCAGAGGATTGGAAGGGCAGAGAAACTTTTATACATTTTGGCTCGGTGACCTCGAACATCTACCTTTGGGTTAATGGCAAGTTTGTGGGTTATAGCGAAGATAGCAAGATGGGGTGTGAGTTCGACCTTACTAAATATATTAAAGCGGGGGAGAACCGTATTGCTTTTCAGGTTTATAGATGGTGTGATGGCAGCTGGCTAGAGGATCAAGACTTCTTTAGGCTATCGGGCGTTGCACGTGAAGTCTATATGTACTCTCGCCCAACAGCGCAAATCAAAGATATTACTATTGTTACTGACCTTGACGGGGAGTATAGAGATGCCGAGCTGATTGTTTCTACTCCACTTTCGAAGGGTGTAGCAGAGGTAGAGTTCGAGCTTTTTGATGGCAGCAACCTTTTGGCATCGGCTAAGGCAAGAGCTTCCAAGGGAATGGTAGAGGCTAATATCGCTATCGAAAACCCAAAGAAATGGTCTGCCGAAGAGCCTAATCTATACACTCTACTCACTACGGTATATGATTCACGTGGCAGTGTCACCGAGGTAGTGCCACAAGTGGTGGGCTTCCGTGAGATTGAAATTAAAGATTCTCAAATTTTGGTTAATGGTCAACCTATTTTGATTAAAGGTGCTGACCGCCACGAGCTTGATCCTGATGGTGGCTACTTGGTGGGCTATAACCGTATGGTGCAGGATATTGAGCGACTCAAAGAGTTTAACTTTAATGCCGTTAGAACCTCACACTACCCGAACGATCCTCGTTGGTATGAACTCTGCGATAAGTATGGCATCTATTTGGTGGATGAGGCGAATATTGAGGCTCACGGTATGGGGTATGGTGATGTGAACTTGGGTTCGGACGAACGCTTTGAGCTTGCGCACCTTCAAAGAACCAGCCGTATGCAACAGCGTGACAAGAACCACCCATCGGTGATTTTCTGGAGTATGGGTAATGAGAGTGGTGATGGGGAGAACTTCCGCAAGGCTTATGCCGCAATGAAGGAGTATGACCCAACTCGCCCTGTGCAGTACGAAAGAGCAATCTACGATGCAACGGATAACTACTACTCGGATATTTACTGCCCTATGTACGACCGCTTTAAGCAGACTCAGGATGCTGGCAAGATGCTCAGAGAGAACGAAATAAAGGGTCGCCCATACATACAGTGCGAATATGCTCACGCTATGGGTAATTCTATGGGTGGATTCAAAGAGTATTGGGATTTATATCGTAAGTACCCTAATCTTCAAGGTGGTTTTATCTGGGATTGGGTTGACCAATCACAGAGAGATTACCGTAATGGCAATATGATTTATACCTATGGTGGGGACTATGGTCGCTATACGGTGGATGATAATAACTTCTGCTCGAATGGTGTGGTTAGCCCTGATAGAGTGCCTAATCCACACGCCTATGAAGTGCGCTACGTTCAGCAAAATATCTGGGCAACTGCAACTGATTTGAGAAAAGGTGAGATTGAAATTTACAATGAAAATTTTTTCGTTGACCTTAGTAACTATTATATGAATTGGTCGCTAACACGCAATGGCAAGGTTATGCAGAGCGGTTCGATAGGTGAACTTTCAGTAGAGCCACAAGGTCGTGAGGCAGTGACTATTCCTTACACTCTACCTGCTGAGATGTGTGGCGAATGGCTCTTGAATCTTGAGTTTGTTACTAAAAACGCTGTGGGTGTTCTGCCTGCTGGACACATTGCTGCCTACGAGCAACTCGAAATTACTCCTTACACTGCTTATAATAAAGGTGTCGTTGCGGCTGGTAACGGTCAGTACCTAAGAATTCACCCAAATACTCGTGCTGTAAAGGTTGAGGGTGAAAACTTCCACGTCTATGTGTCGAAGTTTACGGGGCTGATTACTGACTATGTTGTGGGTGGCGAGGATATGATAGAGATTGGCTATGCGCTACGCCCATCCTTCTGGAGAGCACCAACGGATAACGATATGGGGGCTGGTCTGCAACTTAAACAACGTGCGTGGTTCGAACCGCAAATGACTCTAAAGAGTGTTGATGCTAAAGAGCAGGATGGACTAATTGTAGTTACCTCTGTTATCGAAATGAAAGAGCTTTCGGCTGAGCTTACCCTATCTTACTCAATCAATGCGAGGGGTGAGGTTGGTGTGCGCCAAACTATGACTACTACTGGAGTGGCTGCCGATGAACAGTATCTGTTCCGCTATGGTATGGAGCTGACTATGCCTGATAAGTTCGATAGAATGGCGTATTATGGTCGTGGGTCAGTGGAGAATTATATCGACAGAGCGCACGGTGCTAAGCTTGGTGTCTATACCTCGAAAATCGAAGATAACTACTATAGTTATATTCGTCCTCAGGAGAGTGGTAATCATACTGGTTTGCGTTGGATGGAGATTACTAATGTTGGTCATCACGGTTTGAAGTTCACATCTTCGGATGAGTTTAGTGGGTCGGCACTAAGGTTTCTTACAGAAGATCTTGATGATGGTGTTTCGAAGGGTCATCGTCATTCTGGGGACTTGGTAGAGCGCAGGCTGACAAATATCCATATTGATAAGGTGCAGAGTGGTTTGGCGTGCGAGGATTCTTGGGGAGCAGTGCCACGTCCAGAGCATAGGTTACCTTATGGGGATTATGATTTTGATTTTGTAATGACTCCTATTAGGATGTTTTAAGGGAGGGGTCTAAGATGAAAAGGAGTCGTGGGTATCGTTTAGATATTCACGACTTTTTTTTGTGATGAAAGTTCGTTAGAGCTTGTAGTATTACAGACTAAAATAATGAAAGTTTTTTGGTTCTTTTGTTCACAAAAGAACGATGGAATCAGTCCGCTAGAGCAATAGCAAGGCGGATGCCTTGCCTAAAATCAAAGACAAAAATCTTTCGGTTGCACAACCGAAAGCTAGTACAAACTCCCATAAAAGTTTTTGGGGGTTTGGAGGAACGACAAACAAAAAAATCGAAGATTTTTTTTCCAAACCCCCAAAGCTATTGCCCTGGTGTAGTGCTTTAGTTATAGCTTGTAGTATTACAGACTAAAATGATTA
>JAWXTM010000030.1:0-23218 GCA_044433505.1 Rikenellaceae bacterium | reverse complement strand
TTTTTATTCTTTTTTCACCTTTTTATGGTCACTTAGCCCGCTAAGCTCCCATAAAGGCGGCAAAAAAATAATTAAAAATCTCATCCCAAATCCATACAAATCAGTTTTTAGAAGTCCCCTTAAAAAACTGACAATAAAATGCTAACAGAATACTTAATGATACCTCTTTATGGGTTTATAGCAGGGCTAGGAGCATCTATTCCGCTAGGACCTATTGGAGTTATGTGCGTTCAGCGCACGCTTAGCCGTGGCAGGCACGTTGGCTTTATCTCTGGACTGGGAGCAGCCACTGCCGATACTATTTTTGCTGCACTGGCAGTCTTTGCACTAACGTGGATTACTAGCTTTATCGAGCAGTATGATATGTGGGTAAAGGCTCTGGGTGGTGTGCTGATAGTCTTTATTGGCTTTAATATCTACTTCAATAAACCCAAACGCCCGACGGCTGCCAAAAGTGTTGGAGCGGGTGATTACTTTGGTATTCTTGGGATTACGCTCTCCAACCCAGCCTACTTCTTTGTCTTTGTGACGATATTTGCGGCTATGGGTATTGGTGCGGCAGACTACGACTTCGTGCAAAAGATACTAATTATCTTTGGGGTGTTGATGGGTGCTTGCACGTGGTGGTTCTTGCTTACCTTTGGTGTTAGTAAGTTCCAGAAGTTCTTTACCCTACGTCGTTTGATGTGGCTCAATAAGATTTGTGGTGGGGCTATTGTGCTGATTGGTGCTTATGCAGTGTTGTTGGTTGTCTATGACCTGATTAGTTTGTTGATAAAATCTGGAGCAATCAAATAACAAAAAAGAGCAGAGTATGGAACATAAAATGATTATTGCCATTGATGGCTACTCGTCGTGCGGAAAGAGTACCTATGCTAAGCTGATTGCAAAGCGTATGGGCTATGTTTTTATTGATACGGGGGCTATGTATAGAGCCGTTACACTCTTTGCGCTTCAGCAGGGTGTACGTGGGGATGCTCTACTAGAGAGGCTCGGTGAGGTGGATGTGGAGTTTGTATATAACCAAGAGTTGGGGCGTGGCGAGGTCTTTCTCAACGGTGAGAATGTGGACAGGCAGATTCGTTCCGCAGAGGTTAATGCCCTAGTTAGTGAAATTGCTACACTCTCGGCCGTTAGGGCGAAACTAGTGGAGATGCAACGCAAAATGGGTGATAAAGGTGGGGTAGTGATGGATGGTCGTGATATTGGAACGGTGGTTTTCCCAAACGCTGATATAAAGATATTTATGGAGGCTAGTGTCGATATTCGTGCTCGCCGCCGCTTTGATGAGCTTGGGGGCGATGCCGCTGGGGTAGATTATAAGCAGATTGCTGAGAATATTGCTCAGCGTGACTTCCAAGATGAGAATCGCAAGGATAGTCCACTGCACAGAGCAAGTGATGCTGTGGTGCTAGATAATAGCACTATGACGCTTGAAGAGCAAATGCTCTTTTTTGAAAATTTAAGAAGTCGTTAAGGAGGCTTTACAAAAGAAATAATAAAAATGTTTAGTGGAATAGTTGAGGCTGTTGCGACAGTCCAAAAGTTAGAGAAGCAGGGGAGTAACCTACACTTAACCCTAGAGTGCCCATTTACGGGTGAACTGCATATTGACCAAAGTATTGCTCACAATGGTGTATGCCTGACGGTGGTGGATATACAGGGTGATTGCTACACAGTTACGGCAATCGACGAAACCCTCAATAAGACTAACCTTGGAGAGTTTAAGGTTGGTGATAAGGTAAATCTGGAGCGTTCTATGCGCCCCGATAAACTTCTCGATGGGCACATTGTGCAGGGGCACGTCGACACTACTGCTAGATGTATCTCAGTTGTTGAGAACCAAGGCTCGTGGTACTTTACCTTTAAATATGAGCCTCAAGACAAGGGTGGCTACGTGACAGTCGAAAAGGGCTCGGTTACGGTTAATGGCGTTAGCCTAACTGTGTGTGATAGTAAACTCGATGAATTCTCAGTAGCTATTATCCCCTACACCTACGACCACACCAACTTCCATACCTTTAAAGTTGGGTCGGTGGTGAACCTCGAATTCGATATTATTGGCAAGTATATTGCTCGTTTTATGGAAGTACAGAGCGTAAAAACTAGGTGAGCAACTTTAAACTAAAGAGCGATTTTAATCCTACGGGCGATCAACCACGTGCCATTGAAGAGCTTGTGGAGCACTACCGTAGTGGGCACAAAAGTAATGTATTGCTAGGGGTTACAGGCTCTGGCAAGACCTTCACTATGGCTAATGTTATTGAGCAGCTGGGGCGACCTACGCTGATTCTTAGCCATAATAAAACCTTGGCGGCACAGCTCTACGAAGAGTTTAAAGCCTTTTTTCCAGATAATGCCGTAGAGTACTTTGTGTCGTACTACGACTACTACCAACCCGAGGCATATATGCCAAACTCCGATACCTATATCGAAAAGGATCTAGCTATTAACGAGGATATTGAAAAGATGAGGCTCTCTACGACCTCAACACTCCTTAGCGGTAGGCAAGATGTTATAGTGGTTAGCTCGGTGTCGTGCCTCTATGGTATCGGTAACCCCGAGGACTTCTTTACCAATACGCTGAAGGTTGAACGGGGGGAGAGAATCTCTCGCCAAAAGATACTCTATGCCCTAGTGAACTCGCTCTATAGCCGAAGCGATAGAGAGTTTCGCCGTGGGACTTTCCGTGTTAATGGCGATGCAATAGATATTTATGTGGCGTATAGCGATACCGCATACAGAATCGTGCAGTGGGGCGATGAGGTGGAATCACTCCATACTATTGATATATTTAGCGGAAGTGTTACGGGACACCTCGATGAAATTACAATCCACCCTGCCAATATCTTTGTCACTACTAAGGAGAGAACAGCAGCGGCAGTGCGTGAGATACAACTTGATCTGGGTAAACAAATCGAATATTTTGAGAGTCGTGGCGAGCAAGAGTATGGACGCAGGCTAAAGGGTCGTGTGGAGTATGATCTTGAGATGATAAAGGAGATAGGTTATTGCTCGGGTGTGGAGAACTATTCACGCTACTTCGATGGGCGTAAGCCAGGTAGCCGCCCTTTCTGTCTGTTGGACTACTTCCCAAAGGATTACTTAATGATAATAGACGAAAGCCACGTCACTATCCCCCAAATACGTGCGATGTATGGCGGTGATGTCGCACGGAAAAAGAACCTAGTGGAGTATGGCTTTAGACTCCCTGCGGCTATGGATAATCGACCACTAAAGTTCGAAGAGTTTATGGGGCTACAGGACAGAGCAATGTATGTGAGTGCTACGCCTGCTGACTTTGAAATTACACGTTCGGAAGGTGCCGTTGTCGAACAAATTATTCGCCCTACTGGGCTGCTTGACCCTGAAATAGAGGTACGCCCAACGCTTGGGCAAATTGATGACCTGCTCTATGAAATTGAACTTCGTGCAGCCAAAGACCAACGTGTCCTTGTCACTACTATTACTAAGCGTATGGCGGAGGAGTTTTCGGCCTTTTTGGTGAGTAAGGATATTCGCACACGCTATATCCACTCCGACATTGATACGATGGAGCGAGTACAGATAATAGATGATTTGCGTGCAGGGCTTTTCGATGTATTGGTGGGGGTGAATTTGTTGCGAGAGGGGTTGGACTTGCCAGAGGTTTCGCTGGTAGCTATAATGGATGCAGACAAGGAGGGTTTCTTGCGTAATGCGAGGTCGTTGACCCAAACAGTGGGACGTGCAGCACGACATCTTGAAGGGCACGTTATTATGTATGCCGATAAGATTACTCATTCGATGCAACAGACCATTAGTGAGAGTGTGCGCCGTCGTGAGATTCAAGTTAATTATAATATTAAGCACGGTATAGAGCCAGCGGCTGTGAAGAAGGCACTGCGAGGAGGGTCTATTATTGCTAGGGGGTATAATGATGCGATACTTGGGAATCGACGGGGTGAAGGTGTAAGTTCTAGTGTGAAGCAGGCAATGACAAAGCAGGAGCGTCAGAAGGCGGCAGCAGTTGAGCGTAAGAAGATGGAGAAGGCTGCGGCGGAGTTAGATTTTTTAAAGGCGGCGTATCATAGGGATTTGATGAATGAGTTGTTGGGGGAGTAGTGTTCAGAGCGGTGCTTTTGGTGCTGTCGGGCACATCGAATGCCCAAACCCACCAAAATTTGCATATCTAATAAATAATACATACCTTTGGCATACTTTTTGCAAGAAAAATAACTACCCCTGCCTATTTACCGAACCACATTACACAACAAATAGCTATATGGCACTATCGCAAGTCTTAACCCAAAATCTACAACAAAAACTCTCCCCTCAACAGATCCAAGGTATCAAACTACTCGAACTCCCTACACTTGCTCTCGAACAACGCATCGCCCGTGAAATCGAAGAAAATATCGTGCTCGAAGAAGATGCCAAAAAATCAGAAGATAACCAAGAACAAGACACTACCCTCGAAGACTACATAAAAGCTGAACAAAATACTGCCTCCTATAAACTGCGCTCCAATAACTACTCGGCCGATGACGAAAACCGCCCTCGCCAAATCTCTGGCGGAAAATCCCTTGCGGACTACCTGCTCGAACAACTAGTCTATAGCGCACTGGGCGCAACCCAGCTGCAAATTGCTCGATTTATTGTTGGCTCACTCGATGATGATGGCTACCTACACCGTTCAAACTACGCCATTGCTGACGACATTGCCTTTAAACTTGCCCTCGAAATAGAAGAAGATCAAATAGAATCTATTATCCAAACTATTCAGCAACTCGAACCAGCTGGCATTGCCGCTCGCTCGCTCCAAGAATGCCTTATACTGCAACTTAAAGCCCTGAAAAGCCCCTCGAAAGAAGTCAATCTTGCAAGGCGAATTCTCGAAAACTACTTCACGGAATTCACCAAGCGACACTTCAATACCATACTTAGCAAGATGGGCATCTGTGAAGATGAACTCAAAGATGCCCTCGAGGTTATAGTCTCGCTTAGTCCTAAGCCTGCCAATGGTTACAGCGAAGATAGCTCCACTGATATTTCACCCTCAATAATCCCAGACTTTAAGTTAAACTATCACAGCGACACAGACCTCTTTGAACTCGAACTTGGAGGCAGACCCCTGCCTGAGCTAAAGGTTAACAAAGACTACCTACGTATGGCGGAACGTGCTCTATCTATTCCCCAAAAAAGCGAACAAGACAAAGAGGCTATTGATTTTGTACGGGGCAAAATCGAATCGGCAAAGTGGTTTATCGCTGCCATTAAACAGAGGCAACAGACCCTGCTGAGTACTGTTAATTCGATTATCGAATTCCAAAGAGAGTACTTTAAGGACGGAGATGGTGCACTGCTCAAACCTATGATATTGCGTGATATTGCTCAGAGCACGGGCTTCGATATTTCGACTATTTCAAGGGTTGTTAGCTCGAAGTATATCGAAACTCATTTTGGTGTATATTTATTGAAGTACTTTTTTTCAGAGGGGCTTGCCACTCAGGATGGCGGCGAGGTTTCCACACGTGAGATTAAGCGCATTATAGCCGAGCAAATAGAAAATGAGTCGAAGCGTGACCCACTCACCGACGAGGCACTAATGGAGATGTTGCACGATAAGGGTTTTAAGATAGCAAGGCGCACGGTGGCAAAGTATCGAGAGATGTTGGGCATACCTGTGGCACGTTTGCGCAGGGAGCTGTAGTGCAAACAGTGCTAATTTACCGTTGCCTCTACCTCAGTGTACTCTCGCTTTAAGTCCACTGCGCCATCATCCAATTCATAAGTGATATTACGCATATTCTCAAGTATAGCCTGAAACTCCTCACCACTCATATCCCTAGAGAAATAATTAAGCGGATTCACCGGAGTTCCCCTATAAATCACCTCATAGTGAAGGTGTGGCCCACTAGAGCGACCCGTCGAACCCATCTCACCAATCTTCTGCCCACGCTTGACCTCCTGACCATTAACTACATCAATTTTCGAAAGGTGCGCATAACGAGTCTTATAGCCAAACCCGTGATCAACAATCACCTGCTTACCATAGCCATTATTACGATTCTCCACTGATGCCGTTCCATTACCAGTCGCAACAATCGGAGTGCCCGTATTACCCGAAAGGTCAATACCCTCGTGCATCCTTCTACCCCCAAGAGTCGGGTGAGTCCTCCACCCAAAGGCACCAATGTTCCCACGTAGCAGACGTTTGTCAACAGGCCATATTGCAGGAACACGCTCTGCCATAACATCCTTATTGAGTGCCAGAAGCTCAATATCATCGAGCGACACGGAGGCTCTATATATCTGCTCACGAGTATCGCTAAGCATCTTTTCGGTAGAGTGCACCAAGTCATTGTATCTGCCAAAATGATATAGCGAAGGCATATAGTATGCTGCAGCCTCGAAGACAATAGAGTCTGCCGAAAAGATTGAGCGATAAACGTTCCTTTCACGAGAGGATACCACAGCAATCCTCTCTTGAAGCTGCACTATCTCACTTTGAAGGGTTTCGTAACGCTCGACGCTTTGAGCAGCACTCTCTCTGAGTCGCCACATCTTGGGCGTAGTAAAGAAGTATGAGAAGATAAAATTCACCACCAATACCACTATAAAAATCAACAATGCCCTGCGCATATTGACATACATCCACCCTTTAAGCGGCAGAATGATATTGTCCCTGATATAGCTATGTGTGTAGTTATCCAATATTTTTAAGTAAATTTGTGGCTAAATATTTCACAAAGTTACAAAAAAAACGTAAATTTGCCCTTCAAAAGTATTATTTAAAGAAAATAAAGGAGTATGACTTCACAACAAATTCGACAAAAGTTCTTAGATTTTTTTGCATCTAAAGCTCACGCAATAGTACCATCTGCCCCTATGGTGGTAAAAAACGACCCGACACTGATGTTTACTAACGCTGGTATGAACCAGTTTAAAGATAAGTTTTTGGGCAATGAACCTGCCGAAAACCCTAGGGTTGCTGACTCACAGAAGTGCCTGAGGGTTAGCGGTAAGCACAATGACCTTAGCGAGGTTGGGCACGATACCTATCACCACACTATGTTCGAAATGCTGGGTAACTGGTCATTTGCCGATTACTTCAAGAAAGAGGCTATTGGCTGGGCGTGGGAACTGCTCGTTGGGGAGTTTAAACTCGACCCTACTAGAATCTATGCCACTGTCTTCGAGGGTAATGCCCAAGATGGTGTGCCTTTTGATGGGGAGGCTTTCAACCTATGGAAACAATACTTGCCAGAGAGCCATATCTTGCGTGGCAATAAAAAGGATAACTTCTGGGAAATGGGTGCAAGTGGACCTTGTGGACCTTGCTCGGAGGTGCACTATGACTTAAGAGAGGATACTACCACCATTAGCGGTGCAGAACTTGTCAATAAAGACAACCCAGAGGTAATAGAAATTTGGAACCTTGTCTTTATGCAGTTTAATAGACTCTCGGACGGCAAGTTAGTTCCGCTACCAGCGTGCCACGTTGATACTGGTATGGGCTTCGAGCGTCTGTGTATGATTATACAAGGCAAGCGCAGCAACTATGACACTGATGTCTTTAGTCCGCTGTTAAGCAAAATCTCGGAACTCCAACCAAACAAAAATCCTGAGAATAAGGAGATGGCGGTAGTTGCTCAAAGAGTTATTGCTGACCACCTTCGTGCCATAGCCTTCTCTATTGCCGAGGGGCAGCTGCCATCGAACAATAAGGCTGGGTATGTTATTCGTCGTATCTTGCGCCGTGCCGTCAGATATGGTTACACTTACCTTGGGGTCAATGCTCCATTTATATGTGAACTTGTTCCAACACTCGTAGCTCAGATGGGTGAGCAATACCCTGAGCTAAAAAAATCAGAAGACCTTATCGAAAAGGTTATTCGTGAAGAAGAAAATACATTCCTTAGAACCTTGGCTACTGGTATCAACCTTATTGAGAATGGTGCGTGGAGCCTGGAGAATGGTATGATGAGTGGTAAGGATGCCTTCCTGCTCTATGATACTTACGGATTCCCGCTCGACCTTACGGAGTTGATTATGGAGGAGAAGGGTATTAAGATTGACCTAGAGGGTTTCGAAAAGGAGCTTGCTCAACAAAAGGCTCGTTCACGCTCGGCAGCAGTTGTAGAGAATGACGACTGGGTGGAACTCAATGCTATCGAAAGAAGCGAGTTCGTTGGGTATGACTGTAGCGAGTGTAGCTGTAAAGTGGCACGCTACCGCCGTGTAACTACCAAGAATAAGAGACTCTACCATATTGTACTAGACAAGACACCGTTCTATGGTGCTAGTGGTGGACAGGTTGGTGATACTGGTGAGTTGGTGTCAGGAGATGTGAAGATTGCCATTACCGATACCATTAAAGATAATAACCTTACGATACATATCGCACCTGAGATTCCTTCCTTAGAACTTCTTCAAGGTGAATTCCTAGCAAAGGTTAATACAGTTAGGCGTGCTGCCTCGGCTGCAAACCACTCCGCTACCCACCTTATGCACCAAGCACTAAGGGAAGTGCTCGGAAGTCACGTTGAACAAAAAGGCTCGATGGTGACACCTGAGTACCTGCGCTTCGACTTCTCGCACTTCGCTAAAGTTACCCCAGAGGAACTTCGCAAAGTAGAGAAAAGAGTCAATGAACTTGTGCGTACTAACCATAGGTTAGTTGAAAATAGAAATTGCTCGATTGAGGAGGCTCAAAAAATGGGCGCAATGATGCTCTTTGGAGAAAAGTATGGCTCGTCGGTTCGCACTATTGCCTTTGGCGAGAGTGTAGAGCTGTGTGGTGGTATCCACGTTGAGGCTACTGGTTCGATTGGCTTGTTTAGGATACTGTGCGAATCTAGCTCGTCGGCTGGGGTTAGGCGTATTGAAGCAATCACTGCCCTGCGTGCCGAAGAGTGGTGCTACGAACAACAAAAGGTGCTAGATGAGTTTGGCGCAATGCTCGGTACTAAACAATTTGCCGCTGGGCTACAAAAACTACTCAACGAAAATAGTGCTATCGCTACCCAAATGAATGAGATTCGTACCTCTCGTGATAACTTCCTTATCAAAGAACTTATGGTGTTGAGCGAGGAGTATAATGGCTATGCTATTGTGTGTGAAAAGCTAAAGGTAGTGAGCGAAAGCGTTAGAAACGTTGCACAAGAGATTACTAAAAATAACGATAACGCAATAGTTATACTATCTACACGATATGGCGATCGTCCTTCGATATGTGTTGCCCTTGGTGCAAATGCTATTAAGGCAGGGCTCAAGGCAGGGGATATTGTCAAGGAAGCGGCACGTGCTATTGGCGGTGGCGGTGGCGGTCAAGCCAACTTCGCTATGGCAGGTGGCAAGAACGTTGAGGGCATTGAAGCTGCTCTAAACATTGCTATTGCAAAGTGTAAAGAGAAAATATAGTGAAAAAATTACGTTGGATAAGGGGGATTGTGTGGGGAGTGCTAGTTGCTGCTCTCTACTATGTTGTATTCTCCTTATTCTTCGATACACCCATCGAACACGAGGTTAAAAAGGGTATCGAACAGCTCGACTCTCACTATGCTAAGCTAACGGCTCAACGTGACTCGCTGATTACAATTCTCGAAAATATCGAACAACGTGATAGTAGCGTCTTTGAGATAATCTTTGAAGCAAAACCATTTGTGGATACCATTAATAATATTGATGGTGCTGACCATAAAAATCTTTCGGAGCTCTCGCTTAGTGAGCTTCGTGAGCATTTCATAGGTCAGCTCTCTGGGATGAGTGATAGGGTGGAGGCATTAAATAGACTCTACTTTGAGCAAATCGCATATATTGATTCTAGTGGTCATATTGTTAACCATATTCCCTCTATTCAGCCTGTTGACAATAAGGGGTTGACGCTTCTTGCGGCTTCTTTTGGCGAGCGCATACACCCATTCTACAAATCAAAACACTTTCATAAGGGTGTTGACTTTGCAGTGCCAGTGGGTACGGCAGTCTTTGCAACAGCCGATGGCAGGGTTAGCTCTATTGAAACTCGTGGACAAAGCTCAGGGCTGAGCATCACCCTTAAACACGGCGACTATGAAACCTTTTATGGGAATCTTGACAAGGTGTTGGTGCGCCCAGGTGCGACTATTGAGCGAGGTGATATTATTGCATTTTCGGGTGATTCGGGGCTATCTTTTGCACCACACCTACACTACGAGGTACGCTACAAGGGGAAAAGCATTGACCCCGTGCCCTATTTCTTTGGAGAGCTAAGTGCAGCGGATATGATTCGTATGGAGGGTATTGCAAGTGTCGCAATGCAGTCGTTCGACTAGCTACCTTCGCAGCCACTTCTACATTTAGTGGTCATATCATCTTTTTTTCTAAAAAAAATAAGGGAGCTACTATCTCTAGCAGCTCCCTTACTTTATACAATAAAAAGGTTACTTAAGGGGACTTCTAAATATCACCTCGTACACTCCAACGCTACCAACAATCTCTAGCCTAGTAGTGCCACTTACCAGCGCAATCTCGCTCAATGAAGCACTCAAAGTGGAAGCAGATAGCTCTGCTCCTGTAGCATCTCTTTGCACCACCTTGCACTCCTCGCCCGAAGTAAGTACAACAACCTTAGAGCTTCCCTCTGGAACAACCAAAGTAGTTGCACCTTTATTCAGGTATGCTGTATTGATATTTGCATCCATCAGCAGATTTAGCTCGCTTCCGCCACTCGACAACAGCGCAATGCTCACACCATCAATCTTTACGTTCAACTCTTTGTCACTCTTGTTGACTGCTCGAACAAAGCGTGCCGCTACTCCACCCTTTTGCCCTAATGCTTTCCACTCTGCGCCATCCAAAGAATACTCCATAGCCATATCGCCACCCGAAACATTCGCCTGAATTGCACCAAGGGTAGTTACCACAGGAAGCTCCACTGCAAAGTAGCCTTCGGGCTGAACCTTTACAACCTCCAACACCTTATCCAACACAATCTGACTATCACTACCCCCAAGTGTGCGAGTAGCAAGCTGCGCCACATTTGTAAAGAAGCGTGGTTCGCTTAGCGTTGGGTTCACCTCGAAGCGACGAACCGACATCCAATTAGTACGCTTAGACTCGTCAAGTCTAAGGAGTCTTATATATCTAAACTCTTGAGCCTCGTCTTCACTCACTCTATAGTCAATCACGTAGTTACCTGCGCCAAAGTCATCACAGAGTGCCACCCAACTTGTGCCATCCAATGAACCCTCTAGTCTTGCAGCATCGAAATAGTCGACATCATCCACGTTGTTACGCCCTTGCTCGATATAGATATGGTTTACTTTCTTAGCTGTACCAAGGTCAACACCAACCCAGTTGCCACTCTTTTGAGCCTCGGCAGAGCTGTAATGAGTGTCGCTCTTACCATCTAGCATAAGTCCGCTAATCTCACGTGAGTCGATATTCAGGAACGAACCCACTGGCACTGTTTCGTAAGCAGGCTTTCCGCTTAGCGACGAGTAGAATGCAAGGGCAAGATCACCACGAGTAGTATTCACAAATGGCATTAGCTTAGTTGTACCAGAACGGTGCGCCTTATATGAGTCGAACTCTTCACCACTCATAGTCGAGTTTCGGTACATATCCCAGAAGGCTGCGTTATCTTTAGCTTCTAGTTTTTTGATAAGTTCAAGTGCAGTGACACCTCTTTCGCCAAGCTTTTCGAACTCTACGAGCCACGGTCTTAGCTCTCCAATAAGCAGCTCATTACCACCCTTTTCGAAGATAGTCTTAGCAGCAGCCTTCACTCTTTGGAACTCAGCATAGAGTGCCTTGTACTCTTCCTCGGTGTAGTCATTATACTTAAAGGTGGTAGTTTCCCACGATTCATCACGGCGATACCCCGTTTCAGTATCCGTTGAGTGAATAGCAAAGGTGCGGTAGGCATCGGCAGCGTCTGGCATAAGTGCCTTGATTGCACCCTCCCAGTTTTCCATAGCATTATACCCAGCAATATTCCAAGTGTAGTCCGCAACGCCATATAGCGCAATTTTCGAAGCCTCACCGTGCTCCATTGGATTGCTAACAAAGCCTGCCATAGTTTCACGAGTTGCCTTTTGCGAATTGCCATAGACAGGACCTTGTAGCACAATATGCTTAACATAGTCAGTCACAGGGTAGTTCCACCAAATAAAGGTAGGACGGTTGATGAGTCTATTAACCCACGCTAGCGAGCTGTCGGTAATATCACAGCAAACAGCATCGCCAGTCCACATAATATGGATAGATGGGTGCAGCGTATCCCCAAGAATAGAAAGGTAACCAGTCTCAGAGCCATCTGCCCACAATCCGCAATAGTCCGTTGGGCACATAATCAGTGGTTTTACATCACCCTTGACCTCTACAAACTCGCTTTGAAGCCTGTTGAGTAGTTCAGCTTGCTTAGTGGCACGAGTACCAATCCCCGAAATATCATCGAAAAACAATGCAAATGAACGTACACCAAGGTCATACATAGAGTTAAACTTCGCCAGTAGTTTTTGATAATCGCTCTCTGTCCACTGAATATCAAGCCCAGGGTGGATAGCCCAAATAAAGTCTACGTAGTTTTTATTAGAAGCCTCTACAAGTTCTTTGATTTTTTGCGCTTCTTCAGTCGGATAAGGCTCTCTCCAGTATGGTGACGAGTGGTATTGATCATCCTTTGGACCATATAGGTAAGAGTTCATCTTATACTCCCCATAGTAGTCAATCAGCGAGGTGCGCACCTCGTGACTCCACGGCGTGCCATAAAAACCCTCCACTACACCACGGTATGGCATATCAGAGTAATCAAGTATCTTAACCTCAGGCATTTGATTGTTCTGGCAGAGTTGCTTTAGGGTCTGTGCAGCGTAGTATGCGCCACGTTCATTGTAGCCAACAATCTCTACACCATCTTTCGAGGTACGTAGCATATAGGCTCCGTCGTCTGCCTTAACGCCATTTTGAGCAGCAACTTGCTCACCGAAACTAACGGTGATAGGGAGTGCGCCCTCACCTTTGTTGGCAAAATCGAGAGAGCCGTGCAGTGAGGAGCTGTTTGGAGTTAGTGTAAAACCACGAGTTATATCAATTAGGTTTTCCGAGGTGTATTCCACAGAGTGAGGCTGTGGATTTAGCCGAGCACGCTCTGATTGAGCGGTAGTGCCACAGGCGATTAACAAGAATAGCGAAAGTAAGAGTGTGAATGTTTTTCTCATAATTATAGTTTAAAAGGTTTACGTACAAAATTACATAAATTTTTTAATATTTCCAAATTATGATTATTTAGTTTGAAGTAATACAGGTTAGAGCAGACTTTAGTGATAAAAGTTTGTTACAGCTTGTATTATAACAATACAATAGAACAGTACCCAAAGCAACACCTCATTAATCTGAAATAATTTTCTCTATTCATTAGGTATAATTCTTGCCACGAGGCTATACCTATGAAGCACCTTATATCACTACTATTAATACTGCTAAGTAGCATAAACTACGCCACCAGTAAACCACCTATCTACGGAACTGTTAGAGCCGCCGACAACGCTCAACCACTCAGATACGTCGAAGTTACAATCAAAAATACTACTCAAAAGACCCTCACCGATTCGGCTGGTTACTTCGCCTTCGAGAACCCTCCGATGGGCTACCATACCCTACTCTTTAATAGTGTTGGTTATGACGAGGACTACACCGAGCCACTACTTATCTCACGTGCCAAACCTCAAGTGGTAAACATTTTTTTATGGCAGAGCATTAACCTTGCCGATGCTGTAGTAGTCACTGCACGCCCCATTAGGCGTGCCGAATCACCCCCTATTGGACTTAAGGCCCTCGATATTGAGCAAATAAATAAGCTGCCAGGGGCTACTCGTGACATCTCACGTGCCATTCAAAATCTACCTGGGGTGGCTGCAACGTCGGTGGATAGAACCGATTTGATAGTGCGTGGCGGTGCTCCGAGTGAAAATAAATTCTACCTCGATAAGATTGAAATCCCCGTACTCAACCACTTCCAGACCCAAGGCTCTAGCGGAGGTAATGCCTCGATTGTCAATAGTGACCTTATCAGTGGGGCTACTCTCTACACCTCCGCTTTTCCAGCCTCACGGGCAAATGGACTCAGCTCCATCCTAGAACTTAAGCTAAAGGAGGGTAATAGCGAGGGCTTTAAGACAAAGTTCTCGGTAGGCTCTTCCGACCTTGCTATGACCTTTGATACACCGCTGAGCAAGAAATCCTCGCTTATTGCATCCTACAGGATAAGTTATTTGCAGTTTCTATTCTCAGCACTAGAGCTACCCTTTTTGCCAACCTACCAAGACCTTCAATTTAAGTATGTTTACCGCCCAGATAACAACAACAAACTAACTGTTCTGGGGCTTTCATCCTATGACTTTAATAGACTCAACACTACCCTTACTGACCTTTCGGTTGACAGGCAGCAGCTACTAGAGTATCTCCCCGAAAACGACCAATGGAGCTATGTTCTAGGAGCAGTGTACTCTCATATTTTCAGTACTGGTACGCTCGATGTTATTCTGAGCCACAATCGCCTAAACAATAAACTACAAAAGTGGGCTGCAAATAATAAAGATAGCCTACAGACGCTTAACTACCTCTCGAACGAGAGTGAGGTGAAGGCACGCTTGGAGTATAACTCTAGACTCGGGAATGGATATGTGCTTAATTGTGGCGTGGGGAGTGACCTTGGGTGGTATAGTAACCGCACCTCGCAGATTATATACCTCGACTCTCAACCCTTCGAAAATAAATACTCTACTTTTCTATCGCTTGTGAGGTACACCGCCTTTAGCAGCCTCAACAAACGCTACTTCGACGATAAGCTTCGAGTGATGCTATCCCTGCGCCTAGAGGGCAGTAACTACAACCGTTCGATGTCCAACCCACTGAATCAATTCTCGCCACGTCTGGCACTAGAGTGGGAATTTAACAGCAAGTGGGCAGTGAGTGGAAATATTGGCAGATACTACCAAGAACCAAGCTACACTACAATGGGCTACAGAGATTCACTCAACACACTTGTTAATCAAACTAGGCTTGAGTATATAGGCTCTAACCAAGCTACGGTAGGCTTTGCATACAAGCCCACACGCTCCTCGAAACTCTCCTTTGAGCTGTTCTACAAGCACTATGACCACTACCCTATGTCGCTGGTCGACTCCACACCTATCGGCAGCAGCTCAACAGATGCCTATGCCGTTGGCGCAGAGAGTGCCGCTTCGATTGGCAGGGCACGTGCCTATGGAGTGGAGCTAACCTACCAGAATGAAGACCTCTGGGGATTCTTCCTCTACACTACCTATACCTACGTAAACTCAAAGTACGCAAAACTTAGTGATGGATATGAACTAACCAATACTTATATCCCAACAAATTGGGACTATCGACACCTCTTTAACTTTATAGTATCACGAGATTTACCAAAGGATTGGGAGGTGGCACTAAAGTGGCGTTTTAGCGGTGGCGCACCCTCCACGCCCTACGATACAGAACTCTCTAGCAAAATTGATGTATGGCAAACCAACAATCAACCTGTGCTGGACTACTCGCTGGTCAATAGCCAACGCCTTGAGCCATTTCATCAACTAGATATTAGGGTAGATAAGACGTGGTACTTTAATCGTTGGACATTTGGGCTATACCTCGACATCCAAAACCTCTATAACTACAAAATCTACGATAAAGACCTGCTCACACCCCTCGAAGACTTTAGCGGAAACTATGTGGTAGACCCATCTGACCCGAGCCGATATATTCTAGAGAGCTACGCTGATGAGCTAGGTGGCACGATAATCCCAACGTTTGGGATGGTTATAGAATTCTAGCGAAGGGTGGTACAGATTTTGGAAGAATAAGAGGGTATGACAATTAGACTTCTTAAATACATAGCACTCTTAGCACTAATAATGTCTGCTGGGAGCTGCACCCAACAAGACATCTCAGAGTGCCCTGCATACGCCACCGTTACATACTACTACACACTAAATAGCAGCAGTACTAATACCATTGAAAACGAAATAGATTCGCTCTCAATCCTTATCTATAACGCCGAGGGGCTATATCAGCGAACGGAAAAGATTAACGAAATTGCAGTGGAAGCTAAAATCCCTCTGAGCCTTCCCTCAGGTGGAGCATACTTATATAGTGTTGCAGGTGACTACTCTGCCCATAAAATCTATGACAGCTCCACTGGTGGAGGACTCATTGCAGGAGTCTCCACCCTCGATGATACCAAAGTCGAAATCGTAACCTCAGAGTTGAATGTACCACAAACAAATGCCACTGAGCTATTTATTGGGCAATCGGTATATCTACCAACAACTACTCTGGGGGTGGTACACTGCGATATTGGGTTGGTTGACCACCATAAGAATATTGTAGTAAAGTTAATATCGGCTACTGACCAACAGGTCAACCTCGCCATTAAAAATGGTACAATATCGCATAGTCTTGAACAAGACACCACTATGTCACATATAATCTACACCACCGATACGCAATATATCGACGATACTTTGGTTCACGAGCATACCACTATGAGGTTGCATTTTGAGGATTCCACGGCTCTTATCAATCTCTCGCCACTTACACGTTCTACGGATAGTTCAGTTTCGCTTATGGAGGCTATCACCCAGAGTCCTGATTATCAGAGTCAGGAGGATTTGGATAGTGAGAATGATTATGAGATAGTTCTTAAGGACACTTTGGATATGTTGGTTTTGGTATCAATCAATGATTGGGAGGTAGTTAGTGTCACCCCTAATTAAGTTAGAGCAGACTAAATGATTAAAGTTTTTTGGTTCTTTTGTGAACAAAAGAACCAAAAAACTTTAATTACTTAGTCTGTTATAATACAAGCTATTTGAAACTATGCCCAACGTTAATAACGCTTCAATGCTACACGCATCGTTGTACCCCTATCAATCTCACTCCTCAAAACATATATCTTACCTCGATGATATGCCTCCACTATACGCTTAGAAAGAGACAACCCTAAACCCCACCCACGTGTCTTAGTAGTGAAACCTGCCTGAAAAATACGCTTCTGATTGCGTGAAGATATACCCTTACCAGTATCGCTCACATCAATACGTATCCACTTCTGTGTTGCTGAAATCTCTACAGTTATCTCACCCTTGCCCCCCAGAGCATCTATTGCATTCTTTATCAAATTCTCAATCACCCATTCAAATAACGAAATATCAAGAAGTGCTTGGTAAGGCATAAGGCTAAACCTCTCGTAATTGAGTTTTACGGAGCGTGGCAACCTTGTAGAGTAATAGTCGACCGTAGCTGCCACCACATCATAGATATTATGCACCTTAAGCGGCATAACCGAGCCAATCTTCGAAAACCTATCCACCACCTTCATCAATCGAGTAACGTCTTTATTCATATCATCGACATACTCACTATCAATAGGTTGAGTCCTTAGGAACTCTATCCAGCCCAGCAGCGAGCTAGTGGGAGTGCCGAGTTGGTGCGCCGTTTCTTTGGTAAGCCCTACCCACACTCTATTCTGCTCATTGGACTTCGACGAGCTATAGGAAATAAAACCAAATATTATCAACACCACAATGATTGAGAGCTGAATATAGGGAAAGAAATAAAGCCCTTGAAGTAGTGCAGAGTCATCGTAAAATACGGTATATGTATGACCATTAGTGCCTCGAATGATAATGGGTTGGCGTTCTTCACTTGTCATCTCCTCCAAGGTCTTACGCAGCAGCACAGGGTCTTCCACAATCTTAGTATCCACATTCATAAAGTCGTGAACCCTAAGATACTCATCAGTCATAATGGCAGGTATCGAGGTGGTGCTATTAGTAATACTTAGCACCACATCACTTTCTATCATTGAGCGACGGTCGGTTCTATTTTTGAGTGATACGGCGTGAGTCCAGAGTTTAATCTCTTGTTTCTCTTTATTGGCGAGTTCACGAGCAATGTAGTTGGTATAGAACATCGAGAGGCTAGCAATCACTGCCCCTATAATAATAAATGTTATTCTTGCTCTATACCCAAACCTCATTACTGTATAACGCTTCCGCTAGGGGCGTCTTGATCTGCTGGTGTGATATTTAGTAGTTTACCTGTTGCAGGATCAGATGCGAAGAGCAGCATACCTTGGCTCTCTACCCCACGCATCTTACGTGGCGCAAGGTTTACGAGTACTGTTGCCTTTTTGCCAACAAGCTCTTCTGCTGTAAAGTGCTCTGCAATACCCGAAATAATAGTACGAGTATCAATTCCAGTATCAACGGTTAGTTGCATTAGTTTATCGGTCTTTGGCACACGTTGCGCTTCTAAAATAGTACCAACTCTAAGGTCGAGTTTAGCAAAATCATCATAGCTAATAAGTTCCTTTTGCGGCTCAATAACCACCTCTTTTTGTTCTGCCATCAACTCCTTAGATGCTTCGAGTTTAGCCATCTGTTTTTCAATGTCAGCATCCTCGATTTTTTCGAATAGTAGCGATGCAGTACCTAGTTTATGACCACTCTTTAGTAGCTCTTTTTCGCCGAGCGAGTCCCACGCAAATGGCTCAGTGATATTTAACATACCACGCAGCTTCTGCGCTGAGAATGGCAGGAATGGCTCCATTGCAATAGAGAGCGAGGCTGTGATTTGCGCCGCAACCCATAGAATAGTAGCGGTTCTATCTCTATCGGTCTTAATCACCTTCCACGGCTCTTGGTCAGCGAGGTATTTGTTACCGAGTCGAGCTAGGTTCATTAGCTCAAAGAGTGCTTCACGGAAGTGGTAGTGCTCGATATTTTTTTCGATTTTAGCTCTAAGTGCAGGAATTTCAGAGAGGGTTGCATTATCGAGCTGAGTTAATTCACCGCACGCAGGCACTTCGCCATCAAAGTTTTTCGCAGTCAGTACCAATGCTCTATTCACAAAGTTACCCAGAATAGCCACTAGCTCAGAGTTATTACGCCCTTGGAAATCACGCCAAGTAAAGTCATTATCCTTATTCTCAGGGGCAGTGGCAGTCAGTACATATCGAAGTACATCTTGCTTACCCTCGAAGTCCTTAAGGTACTCATCCAACCACACTGCCCAGCCCCTAGAGGTTGAAATCTTATCCCCTTCTAAGTTTAAGAACTCATTTGCAGGAACATTAATTGGTAGATTATACTCCCCGTGCGCCTTCAACATCGCAGGGAAGACTATACAGTGAAAGACAATATTATCTTTGCCAATAAAGTGCACCATTTGAGTATCAGAATCTTTCCAATACTTTTCCCACTCAGGGGTCAAATCCTTGGTAGCGGAGATATAGCCAATAGGTGCATCAAACCACACGTAGAGCACCTTGCCCTCAGCACCCTCAACAGGCACGGGTATTCCCCAGCTAAGGTCACGGCTCACCGCACGTGGTAATAATCCTCCATCAATCCAGCTCTTACACTGCCCATAGACATTACTCTTCCACTCCTTGTGCCCCTCCAAAATCCATTCCCTAAGGAAAGGTTCGTGTTTGTCGAGTGGCAAGTACCAGTGTTTAGTTCCTTTCAGTTCAGGTTTAGCACCCGAGATAGCCGAGCGTGGGTTCTTTAGTTCAAGTGGCGAGAGTGCCGAACCGCACTTTTCGCACTGGTCGCCATAAGCTCCCTCTGCCGAGCACTTTGGGCACTCACCAACGATATACCTATCTGCTAGGAACTGCTTAGCCTCTGGGTCATAGTATTGCTCTGAGGTCTGCTCAATAAACTCCCCCTTATCGTAGAGCGTGCGGAAAAAGTCGCTAGCTGTCTTGGCGTGAGTTTCGCTCGAAGTCCTTGAATAAATATCAAAAGAGATACCGAACTCCTGGAACGAATCCTTAATAATAGCGTGGTATCTATCTACAATATCCTGAGGTGTAACGCCCTCTTTGCGAGCCTTTAAGGTGATCGGCACACCGTGTTCGTCCGAGCCGCATACGTGCACCACATCGTGCCCCCTTAACCTAAGGTAACGTGTGTAAATATCTGAAGGGATGTAAACTCCTGCAAGGTGACCAATATGAATACCGCCATTAGCGTAAGGCAGTGCTGAGGTAATTAAATAACGCATATTTTTTAATTCTTAATTCTTAATGCTTAATTCTTAGTTCTTTGGATAAATTCTTGTGCTAGGTTCATATAGTTGATACTCCCCGTTGAGCTTGCATCATAGAGCACAGCAGGCTTACCAAACGAAGGTGCTTCGCTGAGCCTTGTGTTACGTGCAATAATAGTGTTATAAACCTTACTCTTGAAGTGTGCCCTAACATCTAGCACCACTTGATTTGCAAGCCTTAGCCTACTATCATACATAGTAAAGAGGAAGCCCTCAATATCGAGCTGTGAGTTCAATCTCTTCTTCACCATCTCAATGGTACTAAGCAACTTACTCAACCCTTCCAGAGCAAAGTACTCGGTCTGCACAGGAATCAGCACGCTATTTGCTGCCGAAAGTGCATTAAGTGTAATAAGCCCAAGGGATGGCTGGCAGTCAATGAGTATATAGTCGTAGTTAGAGGAAATCTCGCTCAACGCATCACGCATACGGAACTGCCCATTCTCGATTTGAGGGAGTTCAGCCTCGGCTCCAACTAGATTGATACTAGAACAAATAATATGCAAAAATGGTAGCTCCACGCTCTGCTGCACAGCATCCTTAATATTACAATCCCCCAGCAGTACACTGTAGATATTGTTATCAATCTGTTCGAAGCCAAGCCCCGAGGTAGCATTAGCCTGAGGGTCGGCATCAATTAGTAGCACACGTTTTTCGAGCACGGCAAGCGATGCGGCAAGATTAATCGAGGTAGTAGTCTTACCCACACCCCCCTTTTGATTTGCTAGGGCAATGATTTTTCCCATATTAGTTGTTTTCAATATTAAAAATTTGAGAGTGTAAAGTTACAAAAAAAATGAAACATTACGCTCTTATTTTGCTATTCTACGATAATTTTTATACTTTTGCTACAATTAATCTCACTAAAGCAGTATGACTCAAGAAAACTCAAAAAGCTGGTTTGTAATAATCAATCCAACCTCTGGTAAAGGCAAAGGACTACGTGAATGGCCTATTATTAGCGGATTGCTCTATGATGCAGGGATTAGTTTTGAGCCACACTTTACTCAGCGCAAATTCCACGCTATTGAGCTTACTTTTCAGGCCGCTAGGCGTGGTTTTCGTAGCATTATAGTAGTTGGTGGGGATGGCACTCTGCACGAGGCTGCTTGTGGAGTAATGATGCAAAATGATGTTGCCTCAACCGATATTACGCTCGCACTCTTTGCCGTAGGAACTGGCAACGACTGGATGCGGATGTATGGCATACCAAAGACTTATAACGATATTGTTGGAGCAATTAAAGCAGGTAAGACCTTTTTGCAAGATGTGGCAAAGGTTCAGTACACTGAGAGTTTGGTCGAACAGACTAGCTATCTTATTAATGTTGGAGGGGTTGCCTACGATGCGGCGGTATGCGCAAGTGTCAATAGGCTAAAGTCTAAAGGCTATAGGGGAACGTGGCTCTATATTCGCTCTGCATTTACCGAGGCTATTAAATTTCGCTCTCGGCGTGCAAGCATTAAGTGTGATGGCAAGGAGATTTTCAGTGGGCGGTTGTTTTCTGCCACTATTGCTATTGGTAAGTACTCTGGGGGAGGACTCTCGCAGACTCCGTTGGCAGTGGCCGATGATGGACTTTTGGATATGACCCTTATTCCGCAGATGAATCGTGTTCGGCTCTTTATGCGCTTTAAGGCACTCTATAACGACAATATATATAATATCAATGGGGTGTCGTTGCACCGAGGCACGGTTATCGAGATTACTTCAAATGAGGAGATTCCATTGGAGCTTGATGGCGAGAATATGGGAGTTTCGGATTTCCGTTTTCAGGTCATTGAGCGTGCCATACGTGTTATTGTACGATAAAGAAAAAGGTAGACTCCAATATTAATGATGGGTTGGGCTTCGCATTTTGAGTGAATCCTCATTTTTTGGTGTCGCCGGGCACTCCAGATGACCAAAGTTTGTTATAGCTTGTAGTATTACAGACTAAAATGATTAAAGTTTTTTGGGTGCCGCTGGGCACACCAGATGTTTTAGTTTGTTATAGCTTGTATTATTACGAACTAAATAATGAAAGTTTTTTGGTTCTTTTGTTCACAAAAGAACGATGGCAGGCGGTATGCTAGCAAACTAAAAAAAACGTAAAAATCTTTGGGGGTTTGGGCGAAGACCAAACTGGAAAATCGAAGATTTTCCTCCCAAACCCCCAAAGCTATTGCTCTATTGTAGTGCTCAGGTGTATTGCTCTAGCTCAGGGGGGCGTTTCACCCCCCCTGAAAACCGTAGTACTTTTTGAGAAGTCAAAAAGCCACCAAAAAGCTTTTGAAGCGTTGAACAAAGCAGTGAATTTCTAAAAAGTTCTGATTCCTAGGGGTCAAAGGTGAGAATTGCCACAGTGTTTTTTTTTTGACATTACTATAGCTTAGTTATTTGAAGCCATTTCTATTTTAGCTCTAACAAAAAAACCACGCAATTCTCCCTATTTCTTTTCCTCCCCTAGGAATCACAACTTAAGAAATTCTACTACTTCATTCAGGGCTTCGGTTTTTAGATTGTTCTATGCTGGTTCTAAGCAATCTAAAAAGCTAGAACTAAATAAAAGTGCGAAGCACTGCGGGATGACGCCGCCCCACAGCGGCAGACCGCTTCCGCTCGTTCCACTCGCCGAAACAATCTTCCGCCGGCGTCATCCCCCATTGCTTCTGAGCTACTGGTTCTAACAAACTAAAAACGAAGCTCTGGAGTGTTCCGTAGAATTTCTTAAGCTGTGGTTCTTGGGGGAAAAAGAAAATCAAACAATAAAGGAGAATTGCGTGTTTTTTGGCTCTAAACGAGGCTTACACAACCCTTACAAACTAAGCTATAGTAATATCAAAAAAAGCACTGTGGCAATTCTCACCTTTGACCCCAAGAACCACAGCTTTATAGAAATTCACGGAACGCTTCAATGCTTCAAAGGGTTTTTGGATACTTTTTGACCCACAAAAAGTATCTCGGGGGGTCAGGGGGGTGAAACGCCCCCTGAGCTAGAGCAATACAATAGAGCTAAAAACTAGGGCAATACAATAGAGCTAAAAAAAAGAGTACTACAATAGGGCAATAGCTTTGGGGGTTTGGGAGGAAAATCTTCGATTTTCCAGTTTGGTCTTCGCCCAACCCCCCAAAGATT
>JAWXTM010000029.1:0-23447 GCA_044433505.1 Rikenellaceae bacterium | reverse complement strand
TTTGAGCTTGTAGTATTACGAACTAAGTAATGAAAGTTTTTTGGTTCTTTTGTTCACAAAAGAACGATGGAATCAGTCCGCTAGAGCAATAGCAAGGCGGATGCCTTGCCTAAAAATCAAAGACAAAAATCTTTCGGTTGTAAAACCGAAAGCTAGAGCAATACAATAGAGTTAAGACTATTACTATAACTTTGGGGGGTTGGAAAAAAAATCTTTAACACCCTATTACAATAATCATTATAACATTTAGTTATACCGTATAGCTTTTTGTATCTTGTTTCTCAAATAAAAAGAGAATAACTTTGTACAAAAAATATAAAGCTATGCAAAACACTTCCTTCAAAAAAATCAACCTTAAAATAGTCGCATTTGTTACCCTTGCTGCGCTATGCGCCACCTCCTACATCACTGCCCCAATGGCACTTGTGGCAGGGTTCCTATTTTCACTATTGCTAGGAAACCCATTGCCCAAATTCACATCAAAAATGACCTCGTGGATGCTCAAAGCCTCGGTAGTTGGTATCGGTTTTGGGATGAACTGCCAAGAGGCATTGATCGCTGGTAAGGAGGGTCTATGGATGACCGTTTGCTCTATCACACTAGTTTTAACACTAGGCTATTTCCTTGGCAGATGGATGAAAATAAATAGAAAGATGGCACACCTAGTATCCTCAGGCACAGCCATCTGCGGTGGTAGTGCCATCGCTGCCGTTGCTCCTGCCATCAATGCTAAACAAGAGGAAATCTCAATATCACTTGGTATCGTCTTTTTGCTCAATGCAATAGCACTAATCATTTTCCCTATTATGGGGCATTACTTCGAACTTTCGCAACATCAGTTCGGTATGTGGAGTGCCATCGCAATTCACGATACTAGCTCGGTGGTGGGGGCTGCGGCAACCTATGGCGAGGAAGCACTTAAAGTTGCAACAACCGTGAAACTCACCCGTGCCCTCTGGATTATTCCCGTATCAATACTATCAGTTGTACTCTTTAAGTCTAAAAGCAAAAAAGTGTCGATCCCTTGGTTTATATTTTTGTTTGTAGGGGCAATGGTCATAAATAGTTTTGTGGACTTAGGCTCTGTGGGGACTTCGCTTTACAGCCTTTCGAAGAGTATGTTGGTTGTAACTTTGTTCTTGATAGGCTCGGCAATATCGGTCAAGGCACTAAAAACAACAGGGCTCAAGCCAATATTGCTGGGAGTTAGCCTATGGGTGGTAATTTCGGTGGTATCGCTTGTAGCAATTCTACACTTATAGCAAACTTATAAAACAATCAGAGAGTTATAATTCGAGGTTTTTGATAAGCTTTTTTAGCATTAAACTGTTTAACGGTGGCTGAATTCAACCTGCAAAATTTACGGAAAAAATAAATTTCCGTAAAAAGTTGCGAAAGTATTTGCTTTTGTCATTTATTGTTTTTAAATTTGACCGTGTATAATATCAGTAACAATACTAAAAAAATTCAAAAAACCTATGTCACTGAGTTTCGATAAAGCCCAACTAAGTAACCTGGAGTATTCCCTTCAACGTGAAATGCTTGCCACTAACCGTGCAGGCGGATATATGAGTACAACCATCGTGTGTTGCAATACTCGTAAGTATCACGGTCTGATGGTATGCCCAGTAAGAGATTTTAATGAGGAGGAGTTTGTACTCCTTAGCTCACTGGATGAAACCGTAATCCAACACTCACAAAGTTTTAACCTAGCACTACACCGCTACCGTGGTTCTTACTCCCCACGTGGTCACAAGTACCTTACGGACTTTGACTATACCCCAACCCCTACAATGATTTATCGTGTGGGTGGCGTTGTGCTCAAAAAAGAATTGCTCTGGATTCACTCCGCAGAACAACTACTCGTGCGCTATACGCTATTGGAGGCTCGCTCGGAGACCTTCTTGCAGTTGCGCCCATTTCTGGCATTCCGCTCTAGGCATAGCCTAAGCAAAGCTAATATGGATGCAAATGGTAGAAGCTACACTATTGAAGGTGGTGTGCGCAATCAACTCTATGACTCGCTCCCTTCGCTCTATATGCAACTATCACGCAAGGATGCTCGCTTTGTGGCAGCTCCTGATTGGTACTATGACTTTGAGTACCCCGTGGAAGCAGAGCGTGGCGAAGATGCCTACGAAGATTTGATGACCACTGGCTACTTCCAACTTCAGATGAAGGCTGGTGAGAGCGTGGTCTTCTCTGCATCTACCGCACAGGCTAACGCTGAGGGGCTTGATGCTCTCTTTGAAGCCGAAATTGCAAGACGTAGTAATAAAGTCGACCTAATATCGGCACTGGAGCACTCTGCACGCCAATTCTTGATTGAGTATCAGGGTAGTACAATGCTTCAGGTAGGGTATCCGTGGTATAACCCACGCTCACGTGAAACCTTTATTGCACTGGCTGGCTGTACACTTAGCCAAGGGCTCAAGGAACGCTGCTCTGAAATCTTGGACTATCACCGAGGACGTCTACATAATGGACTCTTTGGTAAACACTTAGCAGCCGATACTCAACTATGGTTCTTCCATACCCTTAGCGAATACGAAAAGGTTAGTAGTAAGAGCGAAATATGGCAACGATATAGCTGCGCTATCAAAGAGATACTCTCTACATATAAGAGTGGCGAAACACCAGAGGGATGTATCCGAATGACTGACAATGGCTTGATTTATGCAAATAAGGCAAGCGAAGCACTCACTTGGATGAATGTCAAGATTGACGGTGTTCCGCTCACCCAACGTGCTGGTTATGCCGTTGATGTCAATGCACTGTGGTATAATGCAGTATGCTATGCGCTGGAGCTTGCCTTTGCTGTTGGTGATAAAGAATTCATCGAGGAATGGAGCGCAATGCCTGAAAAAATTAAAGCCTCATTTGTTGAGACTTTCTGGTCTAAAGAGAATAAGCATTTGGCCGATTACGTAAACTTTGATTACAAGAATTTCGAGATACGCCCAAATCAACTCCTAGCAGTGTCGCTAAAATATAGCCCACTGAGCGAAGTTCAAAAGGACGCTGTGCTATCGACCATAAAGAGTCACTTGTGCACACCTCACGGAATTCGCACCCTTTCGCCTCGTAACCTACGCTACAAAGGGCACTACAGAGGTGACCAACCAACTCGTGACCAAGCCCTACACCAAGGTACTGCAATTCCGTGGCTGTTGGAACACTACGTTAAAGCATCGTTTGAACTATATGGTAAAGCATTCCTAGCTGAGGCAGAAGAATTGATTGGTAGCTTCCGTGAGGAATTAACGCTATATGGTATCGGTTCAGTTGCTGAACTCTACGACGGTGACCCTCCTCAAAACGCTGCTGGTGCAATATCGTCGGCAACCTCTGTGGGAGCAATCCTCCAAATCAACAAAATGATTAACGAAATTAAAAAATAAAAAACTATGAGAGTTTTAATGTTTGGCTGGGAATTCCCTCCCCATATAGCCGGAGGACTTGGTACAGCTTGTTATGGATTAACTAAATCACTGTGCGCTGCTGGTGTCGATGTTACTTTTGTTGTGCCTCGTGCCTATGGCGATGAAGACCAAAGTTTTTTGCATATCAAAAATGCTTCGGATGTCGAAGCACACTACGGACAACTAATTGAAGAAGAATTTAAAGATGGATTCTATAAGCATATGAGCTTTATCCATATTAATTCGAATATAGTACCTTACCTTTCGCCCGAAGAGTACGAAACACTAAGCGAAGAGAGCAAATATGAAGAGAAAACAGGTGTTAAAAGATACGAAACCGATGTATGGAAACAACGCTACACCTTTAGTGGTAAGTATGGCGCAACACTGATGGAAGAAGTGGCACGCTATGCCGTTGTAGCAGCTGAGATTGCTAAGGAACTAGAAGGTCAATTCGACGTTATCCACGCTCACGACTGGTTGACTTATTATGCAGGTATTGCTGCAAAGCGTGTTAGTGGCAAGCCGCTAGTGGTGCATACTCACGCTACGGAGTTTGACCGCACGGGTGAGAATGTAAATACAATAGTTTATAATATTGAGCGTACTGGTATGCACGCTGCTGATAAGGTATGTGCCGTGTCGAATATGACTCGCAAAACTTGTATCGAACGCTATGATGCTGACCCTGACAAGGTTATTACTGTTCATAATGGTGTACTATTTAATACCACCGAAAACGAAGCTGAAGCAGTTGAACGTGGCGTAGATGATAAAATCGTTACCTTCCTAGGGCGTATCACCTACCAAAAAGGCCCTGACTACTTCGTTGAAGCAGCTGCCAAAGTACTTGCAAAAGTGCCTAACGTGCGCTTTGTAATGGCTGGTTCGGGAGATATGATGAACCACGTGATTAGGCGTGTTGCAAAGCTCGGTATCTCCGACCGCTTCCACTTCACTGGCTTCTTGAAGGGTAATGATGTACAAAAAATGTTTGCCCTCTCGGATATTTACATTATGCCGAGCGTGAGCGAACCATTCGGTATATCGCCACTCGAAGCAATGCGCAGTGGAGTGCCTTGTATCATATCGAAACAGTCAGGTGTGGCAGAGATATTGGACTATGCCATAAAGGTTGATTATTGGGATGTGGATGCAATGGCCGATGCAATCTATGGACTACTAGTCTATCCATCTGCTTCGAAAATATTTAAACTAAAGGGCACTGAAGAGGTTGACCAAATTACTTGGGACTCAGCAGCACGCTTGCTTAAAGAAATCTACACTGACTTACTCTAAAAAATAATATACAAAATATAATGAAAAATATAACGCTTTATTTCCAGGTACACCAGCCATTTAGGCTTAAAACGTACCGATTCTTTTCAATCGGAAAGGATCATTTCTATTTTGATGACTTCTTGAATCGTACTGTGCTTCAACGTGTTGCCGACGAATCGTATCTACCTATGAACGATATGTTGCTGAAACTTATCGAACAGAGCGGCGGAAAATTCAAAGTTGCATTTTCAATCTCAGGTATGGCACTTCTGCAATTTGCACAATATTCACCAGCTGTACTAGAGTCATTTAAGCGATTGGCTGCAACTGGAGCAGTTGAATTCTTGTGCGAAACTTGGTCACACTCGCTTGCTGCTCTTAGCAATCGTAGCGAATTCGAACGCCAAGTGATTAAACACCGTGACGAAATCGAAGCACTCTTTGGTGTACGCCCTACAACCTTCCGTAATACGGAGTTGATTTATAGCGACCATATCGGTGAGATGGCATCACAAATGGGCTTTGACACAATATTGGCTGAGGGCGCAAAACAAGTATTAGGCTGGAAATCACCTAACTATGTTTATGCTAACGCTATTAAACAAGACCAAAAAGTACTCCTTAGAAACTATAAACTATCCGATGATATTGCATTCCGCTTTACAGGTTCGGATATGACTGGTGCTGAATACCTTGCCTCGCTTAATGCAGAAGAGGGCGAATGTTTGAACCTCTTTATGGACTACGAAACCTTCGGCGAACACAATAAAAAAGAGAGCGGAATCTTTGAATTCTTTAATGATTTTATTGAGTGTGCGCTTGGTGACGAAGACTTTAAGTTTGCTACACCTGCCCAAACTGCTCTTGAGTGCCAGAGCGTTGCAGTGCTCCACGCTCCTCACTATATGTCGTGGGCGGACGAAGAACGTGACCTTTCAGCTTGGCTAGGTAACGAACTTCAAGACGAAGCATTTTCGAAGATTAATGCACTCAGAGATAAGGTAGTAGAGATTGATGATGCTAATATGACCTATGTCTATGATGCACTACAAACCTCTGACCACTTCTACTATATGTGCACCAAATGGTTCAGCGATGGGGATGTACACAGCTACTTCAACCCTTACGACTCACCCTACGATGCATTTATGAACTATATGAATGTCGTTAGTGACTTTACCCGTGAAATAGATAGGCTATTAGTGAAATAATATGATAGCTTTTATAGGTGCGGGGAATATGGGTGGCGCAATTCTCAGAGGTATGCTCCGTAGAGGGTATAGCTCTGAGAATTTCGTGGTTATAGACAAAAGCGAGGCTGTATGCAATAGTTTTGCTGAACTTGGCGTTAAACATTCTGAGAGCCTCTCAAATGCAGAGATTGCAATCGTTGCGGTGAAACCGTGGCACAAAGAGAGTGTACGAAATATATTGAAGGGCTTTACGGGTACGATTGTATCGGTTATGGCAGGTGTCGGTCTTGAGGAGCTTAGCGAGCTATACGAAAGCGAAAAAGTGGCGCAAGTGATACCAAATACAGCCGTGGAACTTGGCTCTGGGGTTAGCTTTATTGCCTCTAAGGATAACGCCTTGGCGCAAGAGGTGCAAGGGCTTTTCTCTAGAGTTGGAGTGGCGACCATTGTCGAGCCTCACGCTATCAATGAGTATATGATACTCGGTTCGTGCGGACTTGCCTTTGCGCTAAGGTACGCTCGGGCTGCTATGGTATCGGGCATTGCACTAGGTGTGAAACCAGCCGAAGCGCAAAGCATCGTGGCAGGCATTTTGCGTGGAGCAGCCGATATGCTTGAAAGTGGAGAACATCCAGAGAGCTTGATTGATAAGATTACTACCCCTGGCGGAGTAACTATTAAGGGACTCGAAGCAATGGAAAACAAAGGTTTTAGTAGTGCAGTCTTTGCTGCGCATAAAATTAATTTATAATGAGAATAAAAAATTTACTGATACTAACTGTGCTCTTGGGGGCACTCTCTTGCGTTTCTATTAATGATGGAGGCAATAAAATTACAGCAAGTGATACTCACAAAACTCAAAGTATTGAACTCTTAGATAGCTTTATAGGCATCGAAGCTAGCAGTGGTATTGATGTACTATATACTCAAAGTAGCGAAGGTGTAGCGGTTGAAGTCTATGCTCCAGAGAATATTGCAGAACTTATTGGCGTTGAGGTCAAGGGGGGAATGCTTAAGGTCGACTATACTCGACCAGTCAATATTACCAAGAATGAGGACTCAAAGATTGAGGTGCGTGTGTCAGCTCCTGCGCTTAGCGAATTCCACGCCAGCAGCTCTAGCGATATTAAACTAATCGGAGGAATTAATACCACTGGAAATCTGAAGTTTAGAGTGAAAAGCTCAGGTGAGATTAAAGGGGAAATCATAGAGTGTCAAGAACTTGATGCAGATGCCACTAGCTCTGGCGACCTTTCACTAGACAAGGTCGTATGCAACAAAGCATCGCTGGTTGCAAGCGCATCGGGCGAAATCGAAATCGAAGGACTAAATTGCAGCGAATTTAGTGCTCACGCAAGCTCATCGGGCGAAATCAATGTCGAGCAACTCTACTGTAACAGTGCTACTATACAGGTAACTTCCGCTGGCGAAATTGAACTATCTGGCGAATGCCAAACAGCTGATATTAAAGCGTATAGCTCAGGAAATATAAAGGCTTATAACTTCGACGTGCAAAAAGCAAAAGTCGATGCAAAATCAGCAGGTGAAATTAGATGTAGCATAAGCCAAGAACTCACTAGCGACAGAAACTCAATGAGCTCAATTAGATATAAAGGACAACCTAATCGTATCTTCACTGACTAAAGGGGACTTCTAAAATATGCTATTTGACAATATAATCTTTGGGCCTATACAGAGTCGTAGGCTTGGCGTGTCGCTGGGCGTAAACCTCTTACTCCCAACCGCTAAGCTATGCAACTTCGACTGCATCTATTGCGAGTGTGGCTGGAACTACGAAAATAAAGGTGGCGCATTTAACTCTAAAGAGGATACACTCCATACGCTTGAGGCGAAACTCCAAGAGATGTCGCAGGAGGGAGTGCTGCCCGACTACATAACCTTTGCAGGGAATGGCGAACCTACTATGCATCCTGAATTTAAAGAAATTATTGAGGGGGTGGTGCAGCTTCGAGAAAGCTATGCCCCACGGGCAAAGGTGGCGGTGCTGAGCAATGCTACAATGATTCATAACCAGAGTGTTAGAGAGGCACTTGGAATGATCGACCGTGCGATATTGAAGCTTGATAGCGCACTGGATGAAACATATAAGTTAATGAACAAGCCGAACTCTAGCCGCAGTGTAGCTCAGATTGTAGAGCTTTTAAGGGTCTTTAATGGAGGGTTTGTGATGCAGACAATGTTTCTGAGGGGGAATTATCAGGGGGTGCATATTGACAATACCACCGAGGGTGAGGTGACCGCTTGGTTAGAAGTTGTAGCTGAGCTGCGTCCGAGGGAAGTAATGCTCTACTCTATTGACAGACCGACGCCACACAATGATTTACAAAAGGTTGAGAAAAGTGAGTTAGAGAGGATAGCTTTAAGGGTTCGTGCGTTGGGCATTGAGGCTATTGTAAGCTAGCCTTATGAGGGTTCAATTACAAGTTAGAGCAGACTAAGTCAATAAAGTTTTTTTGGGGGGGCGTGGAGGAACGATACCCCCCCCAAAAAAAAAGCTATTACCCTGTTGTAGTGCTTTAGTTTGAGCTTGTATTATTACAGACTAAAATGATGAAAGTTTTTTGGTTCTTTTGTTCACAAAAGAACGATGGCATCAGTCCGCTAGAGCAATAGCAAGGCGGATGCCTTGCCTAAAAATCAAAGATAAAATCTTTCGGTTGTAAACCGAAAGCTAGTACAAACTCCAATAAAAATCTTTGGGGGTTTGGGCGAAGACCAAACAAAAAAATCGAATGATTTTTTTCCAAACCCCCAAAGCTAGAGCACTATTGTATTGCTTTAGTTATAGCTTGTATTATTACAGACTAAAATACAAGCACTAACAAACTTTGGTTATTCGGAGTGCTCGGAGGTGCCAGCACCAAAAAACTTTAGTGACTTTTGATAGCTCCCACTTATAAATATATGAATCCCGATAACTAACATATACGCAACAATAGGAAAGACTAAAAAGTCTTCCCTACCTTCGTAGCGAGAGGCGGGCATGATCCGCCGACCTCATGATTATGAATCATGCGCTCTAACCAGCTGAGCTACCTCGCCATATTGTCTCTACAATCAGCAGATACTATCTACTACTTGTAACGCATCTCGTCAGATACTGACATTTTCTTACGGCCCTTTGCTCTACGTGCAGAAAGTACTCTGCGACCGTTTGCTGTTGCCATTCTCTCACGGAAACCGTGCTTATTAATTCTCTTGCGGCGTGATGGTTGAAATGTGCGTTTCATATCGTTATTTTAATTGTCGTTTAATCGTTATTTCGGAGCGCAAAGATATGTGTAATATTTCTACTTTCCAAATTTTTTGGCAACTTTTTTATCAAAAATTGCAATTATTTGTTTTGTCTGGAAGAATTCCTCCTCGAAAATATCTGATATTGATAGGATTTGTGACTCTGCACCACGTGGCAACTTCACCTCTGCCAATTCAGTAGTTAAATCACCCCCCTTAAGGGTCAAGACTCCTTTTTGCCACCTACCGCTCACCCACTCCATCACCTGCGCCTGAGGGGCTACTGCACGGCTCACAATCCACTCCCACTCTCCAGTGAGCGACTCTGCCCTGCAATTATGTGCCTCAACATTCCCTAAACCCAACTCCCGTACAACCTCACTAACGACCCTAATCTTCTTACCGATTGAGTCGACTGCCGTAAAGTGTACATCTGGATAGATAATAGCCAACGGCACGACTGGAAAGCCTCCGCCACACCCAACGTCCATTACCCTATCGCCACTCTCAAAGAGTCCGAGTTTCGCTAGCGACAGGGAGTGCAGGATATGCCTTTCCACAAAGTTCTCCATATCCTTGCGAGAGACCACATTGATGCGCTCATTCCAATAACCATACACCTGAGCCATACGCTCAAAAAGGGCGCACTGCTCAGGTGTAAGTTCAAAATATTTTTTTAGAAGACCTACCACGTAACTATGCTTTAGCCTCGCAGTTCACACCACGGTTAACCTTCTTGATAAGACCGCATAGCACTGCACCAGGCCCAAGCTCAGTAAAATCAGTAGCACCAGCCTCCAACATATTCTCCACAGTCTGAGTCCACTTCACTGCACCAGTAAGCTGAGCAATAAGGTTTTCTTTGATTTTCACTGGGTCGGTATAGGGTTGTGCATCGACATTTTGATAGACTGCGCAACGTGGTGCAACAATCTGAGCAGCCTCGATAGCCGCAGCAAGTTCCACACGTGCAGGCTCCATCATTGGAGAGTGGAAAGCACCACCCACAGGAAGTCTTAGCGCACGTTTTGCACCCCTTTCAGTAAGTTCTGCACACGCCTTATCAACACCTGCAATCGAGCCAGATATTACGATTTGCCCTGGGCAGTTATAGTTAGCAGGAACTACCACATCGTCGATAGCAGCACACACCTCTTCGACCGCTTCATTCGAGAGTCCAAGGATAGCCGCCATAGTAGAAGGTTCAACCTCGCACGCCTTTTGCATAGCCATTGCACGAGCAGCAACCAACCTTAGCCCATCTTCGAAGCTCAATGCGCCTGCTGCAACAAGTGCCGAGAACTCACCAAGAGAGTGACCAGCCACCATATCTGGCGCAAACTCCTCGCCCAACGATGCCGCCAAAATCACCGAGTGCAAAAAGATTGCTGGTTGGGTAACTTTGGTTTGTTTAAGTTCTTCGGCAGTGCCAGAGAACATAATATCAGTGATACGGAATCCGAGGATTTCATTACCTTTTTCGAACATTTCACGAGCCATCTGGTTTGTTTCGTACAGCTCTTTTGCCATACCAACAAATTGCGCTCCTTGACCTGGAAATACAAATGCTTTACTCATATTTTTAATAGTTTTTAGTTTTTTTTGATTAATTACATCTGCAAAGGTACAATATTCTCGTAAAAAATAACTACTTTTGTGCTGGTATTTTTTTAACGACATTAATTGAAGATATGACAATATTTGTCCGCCGAGTCTTTTTTGTAGTACTCTATTTAGCAATAAGCAGTCAATATGCAGTGTCACAACCGCTAGATCTGACTCCGCCCTTCACTCCACAGCAGGGGTGCGAGCCTGCACGTAGCGAGATTATCTCATACCGCTCACTCGCCCTAACGCTAGAGGGTGAGCTAAGCAAGAATACAAACTACACCAGCTTAAATGGTGAATGGAGGGTTAAGTTCTATGACGCAAAACCAAGCATTAGTGATATTACTGAGCGCACCGATTTGCAGAACTGGGGAGAGAGTGCCCACCTACCTCAGGCGTGGCAGGTGAGTGGACAGGGCACTGCAACCTACTCCAAAAGAGCATACCCATTCCTCGAAAGTAAACCTACCCCTATGAGCTTTCCCCTACCACAAAGCGGCACTGTAGCACTCTACCAAAGAGAATTTACCGTACCATTTGACCTTGCTGACAAGAAGCTCTACATAAATATTGGTGGCAGCTCGTCCAAAGTAACGCTCTTTATTAATGGGCTTGAGGCTGGGTTTTCGACCGACAGCAGGGGTAATGCTGAGTACGAAATATCGGAGTATATCTCACGTGGGCTAAACCGCATTACGCTGCTCATTGAAGAGTTTAGTGGCGCAAGTTGGTTGGAGGATAGTAACGGTTGGAGGCTTAGTGGCATTACTGGCGATATATACCTCTACGCTCAGCCTAAGATTAGAGTAAGGGATGTTATGGTTAACACCTCGCTAGACCCTACCTACAAAAATGGACTACTATCAAGCGCACTACTGCTCAAAAGCGAACTGCTCAACGAACACTCCGTAACGGTCTACTACGACCTCTATGACGCTAGTGGCACTATTATTCGTAAAGGCGATAAGGAGGTGACCCTTGATATGCGCCGTGAAGACACCGTTAGGTTTAATACTACCATTATGGATGTTGAAAAATGGAGTGCTGAAGCTCCACACCTCTACACCATTGTCTTCTCAGTAAAGCGTGAAGGCAGGTTCACCGAATACACATCCTATAGAGTTGGTTTTAGAAGTGTAGAAGCTACCAATGGTACACTCAAAATAAATGGTCAAAAGGCACACCTAAAGGGGGTGAACTACGATGAATTTAACCCTACGTTGGGCAATACCATCACCAAAGAGCAAGTGCTCCGTGACCTAAAGGCTATGCGGCTTATCGGTATTAATGCCATAAGGGTGGGTGAATACCCAATGCCTGCTTACTTCTACGAGGCGACCGACTCACTCGGGTTCTATGTAGTTGCAGGGGCTAACCTCAACACCTCAGGGCTTGAAAATAACCTTCGACAGGGCTACTCTCTAGCTAACGACCCACGCTGGCGCCAAATCTTTACCCAAAGAGTTGTGGCGGCATACGAGGCTACTAAACGCTACACCTCTGTAATTGCGCTCACGATGGGCGAGAGTGCTGGCAATGGATATAATATGTACGAGGCGTATCTGGAGGTAAAGCGCAGGAATCCTGAGCGACTCATTATGTACGATGGTGCTGGTGCAGAGTGGAATACCGATATTGTATGCCCACTGTACCCAAGGGTAGCTGAACTCGAAAAGATGCAAACGCTACAACCCGTACTGCCCTCTAGAGTTAACTTCGATAAAAGATACTGGGAGCTTGACAATACAGCAGGGGCATTTATCTCTCGCTGGAGTGGGCTGAACCTAGAGAGCGCAAAAGCATCCTACGCACAAAAAGAGGATAACTACACACTCCGTAAGCTCAGTGATGGCACGCTTAACCTACCCTCGGCTCAAGATGACCTTGAAAACATCAAAGAACTCTTTGCAAATGTCACTATGAAAGTAGTGAACCGCAAGGAGGGAATAGTAGAAATTACCAACCACCTAAAGTCTACTAACCTAAACTACTACACCATTAGGTATCGCACCACTAACGGCTTCTTTGGCAAACTGCTCAACAAAAATGCTCAGTGGAGCAAGTACACCACCATAGCGGTTGACTGCCCTAGTGGAGAGAGTGTGCAGGTTACCCTAAAAAAACTCTCCGATAAGACTCAATGCCAACTAGAGATTGGCGATATATTTGAGGCTACATTTTAATAACACACAAACAACTTTATGAGAAAATTCATTATCCTACTATACCTACTTTCATTTGGGGTTATACTTATCCCCATTGGGCTTGCAACACTTATACTCACCTACCCTTTCGATAGAAAACTGGTGGTAATGAACCTCTTTTCACGTGTCTATGCAGGGCTATTGGTCTACGGCTGCCACAACACTGTCTTTAGAATCGAGGGTAAAGAGAATATCGAAAAGGGGAAGACCTATATCATTATCTCGAACCACCGTAGTTTTTTTGACATTCCGCAACTACAACTGCTACCAATTAACCTACGCTGGGTCAGCAAGCGTGAGGTACTACAAATTCCACTGCTGGGATGGGTGCTAGCTATGCAAGGCTCAATTACCGTGAAACGTGGCGATAAAGACAGCGCACGCAGTATGATGAAAAAGGGCAAGAAACTACTACAAAAGGGAGTGTCGATAGTGATATTTCCAGAGGGTACTCGCTCCAAGACTGGCAGAGTTGGGCACTTCCGTGCAGGAGGCTTTTTGCTAGCCAAGAGCGCAGGGGTAGATATTCTACCGACTATGCTCTATAACTCAAAAGAGGGTATCGAAGGTAAAATCGGCAAGCGGGTACGCCTTACCCTGAAAATCCTACCACCAGTTGATATTAACAGCTGCTCGGTAAAGGAAATGGCAAAGAATTTTGAAGAAACATACATAAAGGGGACTTCTAAAAATTGACCCCACTAAAATTAACAAAATAAAATGGATAATTTAAAGATAGTTTTGATGCCTTTGGGCGATATTTTTATTCTTTTTTCACCTTTTTATGGTCACTTAGCCCGCTAAGCTCCCATAAAGGCAGTAAAAAAATAATTAAAAATCTCATCCCAAATCCACCAAATCAATTTTTAGAAGTCCCCTGCAAGAATTAAATCATAAATATGAGCACATTGAACAGTAGCGCAGCAGATTATAACGAGGATAATATCCGCACGCTGGAGTGGAACAAACACATCCGCTTGCGCCCAGGGATGTATATCGGTAAGTTGGGCGATGGCTCGGCTAGCGATGATGGTATCTACGTTCTTATCAAGGAGGTTATTGATAACTCCATTGATGAGTACGTTATGGGCTTTGGTAAAACTATAACAGTTACGCTCGACCACGAAGAACGAATGGTAACTATCTCTGACCAAGGGCGTGGTATTCCGCTCGGTAAACTAAAGGAAGCTAGCTCGGTGCTCAACACTGGAGCGAAGTACGATAGCAAAGCATTTAAGAAATCTGTGGGGCTAAATGGTGTGGGTATTAAGGCTGTTAATGCGCTGAGTTCGTGCTTTATAGTGAGTGCCACAAGAGATGGACAGCGACGCACTATTGAGTATAGCGCAGGGGATGTAATCCGTGACTGGAACGATGAGGTCACAGGAGCTAAAAATGGTACTACAGTTAGCTTTGTGGCGGACTCTAGCCAAGAGATTTTTGGTGACTTTAGCTATAAAAATGAGTATGTCGAAGCTATGCTCCGAAACTACACGTACCTAAATACTGGGCTAACTATTGCATTTAATGGTACTAAGATGACCAGTAAAAATGGACTGCTCGACCTGCTCAACGAAAATATTAATGACCAAGAATCACTCTACCCTCCAATTCACATCAGTGGCGAGGATATTGAAGTGGCAATGACTCACGGCTCTGGATATGGCGAAAGCTACTTTAGCTTTGTCAATGGGCAGCACACCACCCAAGGGGGTACGCACCAAGCGGCATTCCGTGAAGCGGTGGTCAAGGTTATTCGTGAGTTCTATAAGAAAGATTATGACGCTGCGGATATTCGTTCCTCTATTGTGGCGGCAGTCTCGATTAAGGTCGAAGAGCCTGTCTTTGAGTCGCAGACCAAAACTAAGCTAGGTTCAAAGGATATTGCACCCGAAGGGGGAGTATCTATACGGAGCTTTGTGCTAGATTTTTTGAAGGAGAAGCTCGATAACTTCCTACATAAAAATCCTGCCACTGCCGAAGTGCTGCAAAAGAAGATTGTGGAGGCTGAAAAGGAGCGCAAAGCAATATCTGGCATCCAGAAGAAGGCTCGTGAATTTGCAAAAAAAGCCTCGCTGCATAACAAAAAACTGCGTGACTGTAAGATTCACCTCGGAGATAGCAAGAATCCTAGAAACGAAGAGTCTATGATATTTATTACCGAGGGTGACTCGGCTAGTGGTTCGATCACCAAATCACGAGAGGTGGCTACCCAAGCGGTCTTCTCGCTACGTGGTAAACCCCTAAACACCTACGGACTCACCAAAAAAGTAATCTACGAAAACGAAGAGTTTAACCTGCTGCAAGCGGCACTCGGCATAGAGGATGGTATGGACTCTCTGCGCTACAATAAGATTATTATTGCAACGGATGCCGATGTGGATGGTATGCACATTCGTCTGCTACTGCTCACATTCTTCTTGCAGTTCTTCCCAGACGTGGTGCGTGCAGGGCATATCTATATCCTACAAACACCGCTCTTTAGGGTGCGCAACAAAAAGGAAACCATATACTGCTACAACGAAGCTGAAAGAGATAAAGCTATCAAAAAACTAGGCGCAGCTCCCGAAATCACCCGATTTAAAGGTCTTGGGGAAATCTCTCCAAGTGAGTTTAGCGGTTTTATTGGCGAAAAGATACGCCTCGATAAGGTAAGGATGAGTGGCGGGGACTCGCTCAGCGATATGCTGGAGTTCTATATGGGAAAGAATACCCCTTATCGCCAAGATTTTATTGTTAATAACCTCAGAATTATAGAGTAAAAATGATAGACGAGAAAAAAGAAAGCCCAATGGATAGAAAATATAAGAGCCTAATTGATGCCGATACTGCTCAAAGCAACGGTAAGCTCACGGGACTCTACAAGGATTGGTTCTTGGACTATGCCTCTTATGTGATACTAGAGCGTGCCGTGCCTCACCTCTGCGATGGTCTGAAACCAGTGCAAAGGCGTATCCTACACGCACTAAAGAAGATGGATGATGGCAGGTATAATAAAGTGGCTAACGTGATTGGGTACACTATGCAGTTCCACCCTCACGGTGATGCCTCTATTGGTGATGCGCTAGTGGGACTTGGGCAAAAGGAACTACTTATTGATTGCCAAGGTAACTGGGGTAATAACCTAACAGGGGACTCAGCTGCTGCACCACGTTATATTGAGGCTAGACTCTCGAAGTTTGCCCTCGATGTGCTCTTTAATGCTAAGACAACCGAGTGGATGCCATCCTATGATGGACGTAACCAAGAGCCAGTGACACTGCCCGTAAAATTCCCATTGCTCCTTTCTCAAGGAGTAGAAGGTATTGCCGTTGGACTTGCCTCGAAGATTCTGCCACACAACTTTGTGGAACTGCTCGAAGCCTCGATTAAGTATATCAGCGGTGAGAGCTTTGAGCTATACCCAGACTTTCCAACAGGGGGTTCAGTCGATGTGAGTAAGTATAATGATGGACTAAGGGGTGGTAGCGTAAAGGTGCGTGCTAAAATAAATAAACTAGACCGCAAAACTCTAGTCATCACTGAAATACCATTTGGCAAGACTACCTCGTCGCTTATCGAAAGCATTATTAAGGCTAACGAAAAGAGCAAAATTAAGATAAAGAGAGTGGACGATAATACTGCCGCTGGGGTGGAGATCGTTGTGCACCTTGCACCAGACGTATCGGCCGATAAGACCATTGATGCCCTATATGCCTTTACCGATTGTGAGATGTCAATATCTCCAAACTCGTGCGTAATATTTGATAACTACCCACACTTTATGGGCGTTAGCAATATTCTTCGCCACTCGGCAGATGCTACAAAAGAGCTGCTGCGCCGTGAACTAGAAATCAGACTCAGTGAACTAGAAACAGACTGGCACCTCTCTTCTCTAGAAAAAATCTTTATCGAAAATAGAATATACCTATCTATCGAAGAGTGCGAAACGTGGGAAAGCGTGATTGAGACCATCGACCGTGAAATCACCCCATTTAAACCACTGCTAAGGCGTGAGGTTTCCAGAGATGATATTATTAAACTCACCGAAATCAAGATTAAACGTATCTCGAAATACGATGCCTTCAAAAGTGATGAACATATCCGTGGCGTAGAGTCCGATATGGAACAAGTCGAACGTAACCTGAACTCACTCACTGCCTATACTATTGCATACTTTAAGAATATTCTCTCGAAATATGGCAAAGGCAAAGAGCGCAAAACCGAAATCAAAAACTTCGATACCATCCAAGCTGCAACTGTTGCGGTTGCCAATGCTAAACTATATGTGGATAAGAAGGAAGGCTTCTTTGGTATGGGAGCGCAGATGCGTGGGGCTGAGTATGTATGCGACTGCTCGGATATTGATGACGTTATACTATTCAACAAACAGGGCGAGTACACTATCACCAAAATCACCGACAAAGGCTTCTTTACAAAGGGAATTACCCACTGTGCTGTCTTTAAACGTGGGGATGAACGCACTATCTATAATGTTATTTATAGGGATGGCGAGAGTGGCGCAATCTATGTGAAACGCTGCGCAATCTCCTCTATTACTCGTGACAAGATTTACAATATTACCAAAGGCTCGACTGGTAGCGAAGTGCTATACCTTACGGCTAATGCTAATGGCGAGGCCGAAGTACTCAAAATTTACTACAAACCAAGGGCAAGACTCAAAAAACTTATCGACGAGTTCTGCTTCAGTAATGTGCTAATCAAGGGGCGTGCCTCACAAGGTAACCTGCTTTCACGCTACGCTATCCACAAAATAGTGCTCAAAGAACGTGGTGCATCGACCCTTGCCGGATACAATATCTGGTGGGATAGCGACATCTCTAGACTCAATAGCGAGGGGCGTGGAGAACTGCTCGGTGAGTTTAAGGGTGATGATAGAGTGGTTGTATTTATGAATGATAACACATACTATACTACATCCTATGACACTCAACAACACTTCGCAGAGGGTATTACCTCTATCGAAAAATGGGATGGCGATAAGATATATACAGTGATCTATTTCGATACGGAACAAGACCTGCACTACATCAAACGCTTCACTGCCGAGATTGCTGACAATAAACCACAAGAGTTCTTGGACAAAACCCACTCACTCGTAGGGCTATCGACCGATAAGTACCCAGCACTTGAAATCTCATTTGGCGGACGCTTCTCAATGAAGCCTGCCGAGATGATTGATGCTGATGACTTTATTGGAGTTAAGAGTCATAGAGCAAAGGGCAAGCGACTCTCGAACCTCGAACTCAGTGCTATTGAATTTAAAGAGCCTCTGCAAAAGGAGGAAATCTTTGAGCCAGAAGTAGTAGAAGAAGTAGTGGAAGAAGTAGCGGAAGTTACCACAATAAAGGAGGACGACGACATAGTACAAGGTAGCCTGTTTTAAAATGATAATCTACATTATAGGATTTATGGGCAGTGGGAAGAGTACCACTGCTAGGCAGTTGGGCAAAAAGCTCCACTATAATGTAGTTGACCTTGATCGCTATATCGAAGAAAGAGAGGGGCAGAGTATAAATGAGCTGTTTGATAGGAGGGGTGAGGCTGCATTTCGTGAGCTAGAGCGAGTGGCACTGCGGGAGGTGAGCACTTCTTCGGGAAACACTGTTATTTCTGTTGGGGGTGGTACACCTTGCTATAGTGGTAATATGGAGTATATGAATCAGAGTGGAGCGACCCTCTACCTGCGCCATAGTCCTGAGCAGCTTGCTGCACGTCTCGCTGTTTCTCGTAACCCACGCCCTTTGCTTAGAGGGCTTAGCGCAGAGGAGCTAACGCAGTTTGTAGAGGAGAAACTTGCTCAGCGAGAGGAGTACTATAATCAGTGTAGTATAGTGGCTGATAATCCTACTCGCAATGTCAGTTCAATAGTAGAGATATTGAGAATGCACCCTAACTTTTAGGGTCATTTAGAGCAGACTAGTGCCGCCGGGCGCCCCGGATGATTTAGTCTGCTATAATACAAGCTATAACAAACTTTCATCATAAAAGAATCTATACCCCTCTAAGCATTTGGAATTCCCAATTTTTGTTCGTATATTTGTGTGAATTACACAACTTAACATATACAAATAATGAATGAACTGAAAATGCTAACCCTTAGCGCATTAGCCATACTACTTGGAGCCTGCAACTCTAATAGTTCCGCCCTAATCAAAGGAAAAAGTACAAAACTATCACAAGAAATATCTAAAGACTGGACATTCTCAGTGGTACAACCTGCCGCAACACCACAAGCTGCCAAATTCCCTGAAACAATGCTAGCCACCGTCCCAGGGACTATGCACACCGACCTTCTGAACCTTGGACTTATTGAAGACCCCTTTAAATCTAATAACGAGGATATACTCCAATGGCTCGAAGAAGAAGAATGGATATATAAAACCACATTCAATGTTAGCAAAGAATTTATTGCCCAAGAAAATCAAACACTAGAATTCAAAGGACTTGATACCTATGCCACAGTTAGCCTTAACGGCAAAGAAATTCTCAATGCTGATAATATGTTCAGAGAATGGAGCGTAGACGTTAAAGGATTTCTTACAGAGGGCGTAAATAATCTTGAGATTCACTTCCTTTCAGCTTATAGAGAAGGACTAAAAGATGCCGCAAAGTACGAAATGAACCTACCTTCGGACAACGACAAAGGCGAAATCAAAACCTCTGTATTTACTCGTAAAGCACCGTATCACTACGGTTGGGACTGGGGTCCACGCTTTGTGAGCTGCGGCGTGTGGCGTCCTATCTACCTAGAGGCGTGGAGTGGTGCAACTCTCGACAATGTGCAATTTGTGCAAACCTCACAAAGCGACGAAATTGCAACCTTTGATGTAAACGTCACTCTCGATGCCGACCAAGCAGGAACTCTTAAACTTATGGTATGCTCCCCTGATGGTAAAGAATACTTTGCGCAAAGTGTGGAAGTGCAAGCTGGCGAAAATAACGTAAATGCCAATATGGTCATAAAAAATCCTAAACTATGGTGGCCTAATGGCACTGGTGAAGCTAACCTTTACGGTGTAAATGTTATCATTGCTGACCCGACTGGCAAAACCAAATATGACCAAACTACCGCAGAAATCGGTGTTCGCACTATTGAACTTTGCCAAGAGCCTGACGCTGATGGACAGGGTAGCAACTTCTACTTCAAGGTCAACGGTGAGCCTGTCTTTGCAAAGGGTGCTAACTATATCCCACAAGATGTCTTTACCCCTAGGGTCACTCGCCAAAAGTACGAAGAGTTTATCAAAACCTGTGTGGAGAGTAACTACAATATGATTCGTGTATGGGGCGGTGGTATCTACGAAGAAGACTACTTCTATGAACTATGCGACAAATATGGCATTATGGTATGGCAAGACTTTATGTTCGCCTGCGCACTCTACCCTTGGGACAACAAATTCCTCGAAAATGTTACACAAGAAGTCATTGACAATGTTGAAAGACTTCGCAACCACCCTTCGATTGCCATCTGGTGTGGTAATAACGAAATCACTGAGCTATGGTATCACTGGGGCTATCAAAGTCTATATGGCTGGAACCAAGCCACCCAAGATGTGGTATATGCTGGTATGCGCAAACTCTTCTACGATGTGATTCCTACGGCACTGGCTAAACTCGACACCTCTCGTTTCTACCACCCAAGCTCACCGCTCTATGGTCGTGGAAACCCTAAGAGCCAACTTATGGGAGATGTACACTACTGGGGCGTATTCCACGATGAAGAGCCATTTAGTATGTACAAAGACAAACCAGGTCGCTTTAGCAACGAGTATGGTTTCCAGTCACTTGCCTGCTACGACACCTACAGAGAATACTTTACCCCAGAGGATATGAAACTCTACTCTAGAGCAATGGTCGTGCACCAGAAAAATGCTAAGGGATACCGTGTTATCGAAGAGTATATGTCACGTGACCTACCTCTACTAAAAGATGACTTTAGGACTTATGTCTACCTTAGCCAACTAATTCAGGCCGAAGGTATTAAGATTGCTATGGAGGGTCACCGCCAAAAACGCCCTTGGACAATGGGTTCGCTCTACTGGCAAGTCAACGACTGCTGGCCAGTGACCTCGTGGAGCTCACTTGATAGCGAAGGTCGCTACAAAGCACTACAATACTATGCTAAGAACAGCTTTGCACCAACTGCCCTTTCGTTTGAGGCTATTGACTCTACTACTCAGGTGAAACTATGGGGGCTAACAGACAGGCTAGAGGCTCAAAGCGGCAAGGTTACTGTGCGCCTAATGGACTTTAGCGGCAAGGAACTACACAGCGAAGTGCACGACGTCACTATCCCTCGTAATGGAAATGTTGAGATTATCTTCGATAGCGCAGAGGCTCTGCTTCGTGGTGCTGATCAAAAGGATGTCTTTATGGTAGCTGAAGGTAACTTTGGGGGTGAAAGCCTACGTGCTCTACACTACTTCACTCAATTCAAAAACCTAAACCTGCCAAAGGCTGACTATGATGTAAAATACACCAAGGGTGAGAATGGTAAAGTATCGGCACAGATTAAGGCTAATGTACTTCTAAAGAATGTACTCTTTGAAGCCGATGCTATCCAAAATAACGCCTCGGATGGTTACTTCGATATGTTGCCTGGACAGGAGCGCACCATTGAACTTAGCTTCAAGAGCGATAAGAGTATTGACGAGCTTGGTATCTTTGTAACCACTCTCAACTCACTTGTTGGCAAGAAAAGCTCTACTCCTATCAAAGTTAATGTAGAGTAATTATTCTTGAACAATTTCAAGAGAGCTATCCTTTTGATTCTGGGTAGCTCTCTTTGTTTTTCAAAAGAAAAATATGAGCAAAACTGAACTACTAAAGCGTTACGGGCTTTTTGTCCTCTCGCTCTTTATCATAGCCTTTGCGGTGAGTTTTATCACCAAGTCGCTCTTGGGTACATCCCCAATATCGAGCATTCCCTATGTCCTTAGCCTAAACTCGCCACTGAGTATGGGGCTATACTTCCTCTTTTTGAACCTACTGCTTATAGCAACACAGATGGTGCTACTCGGCGGTAAGGGAATCAAGCAAAGGCGTATCGAACTACTAATGCAGCTGCCCGTTTCGTTGGTCTTTAGCCTCTTTGTGGATGTCACTATGCTAATACTCTCTGACTACTCCCCTGAGCTGTACTCCATAAAAATCCTAGCACTAATCCTTGGATGCTTTATCTTGGCACTCGGTATTAGCCTCGAAGTTATTGCAAAGGTGACGATGATGAGCCCAGAGTACACTACTCAGATAATTGCTCAAAAGTATAATAAAATATTTGGCAATGTAAAGCTGGTCTTCGATGTACTATTAGTGGTAACAGCGGCAGGGGTTTCGCTGCTCTTTACCTCTACTGTTGAGGGAATCAGAGAGGGGACGGTCATTGCAGCACTCATAACAGGGCCTTTTGTTAGAATAGTAATGGGCAGGCTCAGCTTTATAAACAAATACCTAGAACCTACCCAAGCAAGTCCTACTACAGATTCACTAGTGGTGACCATATCGAGGGAGTATGGCAGTGGTGGTCACAGAGTGGCAGAGATGGTAGCCAAAAAGCTCGGCATTCCGCTCTACGACAAAGAACTTATTGAACTGGTTGCCCAAGAGAGCCACCTGAGCGAGAGCTACGTGAGTGAAAAGGAACAGAACCTGCCTCACCCTATTCTCTATCAGATGATTATGCAGGACTATGAAGCACCGCTGGAAAAGAGCCTATCGAAGCAAGATGCACTCTTTGTGGCGCAGAGCAGTGTGATACGTCGCCTAGCATCCAAAGGTTCGTGTGTAATAGTTGGTAGGTGTGCTGACTATATTTTAAGGGATTTTTCGGGGAGTATAAATATCTTTTTGTATGCAGATATGGACTATAAAGAGAGGGTTGCAGTTTCGGAGTATGGGTTATCCCCGAGCGATGCGCACTCTGAGATTCAGCGAATTGATAGGGCACGTGCCGATCATTACTACCATTATACTAATAGGCGGTGGGGCGCATCACGCAATTATCATCTAAGTTGCAATAGCGGTCATTTCAGTGTAGATGAGCTCAGTGATATGATAGTTAGAATATCGAGGCGCAAGAGAAGTGAATAGGGGTGCCGCTGGGGGCATAGACTTTTTTTATGAGGAAAGTTTGTTAGAGCTTGTAGTACTACAGACTAAATGATTAAAGTTTTTTGGTTCTTTTGTTCACAAAAGAACGATGGCATCAGTCCGCTAGAGCAATAGCAAGGCGGATGCCTTGCCTAAAAATCAAAGACAAAATCTTTCGGTTGCACAACCGAAAGCTAGTACAAACTCCCATAAAAGTCTTTTGGGGGTTTGGAGGAACGACAAACAAAAAAATCGAAGATTTTTCTCCAAACCCCCAAAGCTATTGCTCTAGTGTAGTTCTCTAGTTTTAGCTCTATTGTAGAGTTCTAGCTTAGGGGATTTCATCCCCTAAAACCCCTGAGGTACTTTTTGTAGGTCAAAAAGTACCCAAA
>JAWXTM010000028.1:0-24774 GCA_044433505.1 Rikenellaceae bacterium | reverse complement strand
TATTTTGGTTGATTTTTCACCTTTTTTTGGTCAAATAGTCCACTATTAGACCAAAAATGCGGCAAAAACTCACCTTCGAATCTCATCCCAAATCCACCAAATCAATTTTTAGAAGTCCCCTAAATTTAATTAATATGAAAAACTCCTCAACATCTTCGACCAATACACCAACTAAAAAAGTTGGAACTCTCGGTGTTATGACACTCGCTGTGATGAATATTGCTGCCGTGGTTTCGCTCAGAGGACTCGCCGCTGAAGCAACTTACGGACTCTCTTCGGCTTTCTACTACCTCTTTGCTGCGATTGTTTTCTTGATTCCTACTTCTATGATTGCTGCCGAACTCGCTGCTATGTTCTCTGGCAAACAAGGTGGGGTATTTAGATGGGTCGGTGAGGCATTCGGCGAAAAAATGGGCTTTATTGCTATCTTTCTTCAGTGGTTCCAAAATACAATATGGTACCCAACTGTACTAACATTCGCTGCCGTTTCGCTCGCATTTATCGGCACCGATGCCACAACTGATATGGAGCTTGCATCGAACAGAGTCTTTACACTAGTGGTGGTACTGGCGGTCTATTGGCTTGCTACTATTATCTCGCTCGGAGGGCTTGGCTGGGTCGGCAAAGTTTCGAAATTCGGAGCTATTGTAGGTACTATCATTCCTGCGGGGCTACTCATTATCTTTGGGATTATATACATCTCTAGTGGCGGTCACAACTATATGGATATGAGTGGTAGCTTCCTTCCTGACCTCACAAATTTTGACAACCTTGTGCTGGCATCCTCAATCTTTCTTTTCTATGCAGGTATGGAGATGATGGGGGTACACGTTATGGAAGTGAAAAACCCTAAGAAAAACTACCCTAAGGCAATTATGATAGGTTCGTTGGTGACCGTAGCTATATTTATTTTGGGTACATTTGCACTGGGGTTTGTTATTCCTGCTGATAAGATTAATCTAACGCAATCACTACTGGTTGGATTTGACAATTACTTTGCATATTTGCACATTAGTTGGATGGGACCTGTTATGGCAGTGGCTCTTGCTTTTGGGGTGTTGGCAGGAGTGCTGACGTGGGTATCGGGCCCATCAAGGGGTATCTTTACAGTTGGCAAGGCAGGGTATCTGCCTCCATATTTCCAGAAAACTAATAAAAAGGGTGTTCAAAAGAATATTTTAATGGTACAGGGGGTAATTGTAACTATTCTTGGGCTACTCTTTGTGGTGCTTCCATCGGTGCAGTCGTTCTATCAGATTCTCTCGCAGATGACAGTATTGCTTTATCTCATAATGTATATGTTGATGTTTTCGGCGGCAATTTATTTACGCTACAAGCATAAAAATATTGAAAGGCCCTTTGCTATTGGTGGTAGGTCTAACTTTTGGATGTGGATAGTTGGGGGGATGGGTTTTTGCGGTTCGCTTTTGGCGTTTGCATTGAGTTTTGTAATGCCAAGTATCTTTGAGGGGCAAATATCTACAGGATTATGGTGGGGTGTTTTGGTTGGCGGCACAATAATTGTGTTAATAATACCGTTAGTGATATATACGAGGCGCAAGCCAGAGTGGCGAGATCCGAAGAGTGATTTCGAACCATTTGAGAATTAGATAGATACGGTAAGGGGCGGCAGTTAGAGGAAGATCATTTTCCTCGGGTGGGTTTGGAACTGTCGCCACCTTACTTTTTATTATAGGCACAAAGAAGGGAACAGAAATGTTCTCTTCTTTTGTGTACTAGGTGGTCATAGACTTTTTTTTATCATAAGGGGACTTCTAAAAATTGACCCCACTAAAATTTAACTAATAAAAATGGATATTCTAAAGATGGTTTTGATGTCTTTGGGTGATATTTTGGTTGATTTTTCACCTTTTTTCTCTCGAATAGCGGGGCTATTAGAGAGAAAATGCGGCAAAAACTCAACTCAAAATCTCATCCCAAATCCACCAAATCAGTTTTTAGAAGTCCCCATAAAAGTTTTTTAAACCCCACCAACGGCACTGACTACACCTGCCTAATCTAGCTAAAAGCAACAGATTTAATGCCTTATCAAACACCTAATAACCAAATAATTACAACAACAACGCCACAAAACTGTCACTCTCAATATTATATTTCAAAAAAAGTTGCTAAATTTGTACTCCAAAGTAACTTGAATATTTATGGAAACTGCTAATAGCAACAAACGACTATCACCCGCCGAGGCTCTCGATATGTGGCACAACCTGACTCTTGGCGAGCTAGGAGAGAGTGCTATTGCACAAAAACTCCTCAAAAGCCAAAACAAAGTCTTCTATAACCAAAATATACATATTGAACCTACCAATATCTGCTCTATGGAATGTACCTTCTGCTCCTTTAGACGCCAGGAGGGCGAGCAAGGTGCGTGGAACTACTCCCTTGAAGAAATTGAAGAAATTTGCAAAAGTCACGCTCAAAAACCCCTGACAGAGGTTCATATTGTGGGAGGAGTCGACCCAAAACGTGACTTCGAATACTACGAAGAACTCCTCAGACTCGTCAAAAAACACTTCCCCACAGCTACACTTAAAGCCTATACGGCAGTGGAGCTACACCATATTATTACAAAAGCAGGACTGCCTATTATAGAGGGTCTTAGTAGGTTAAAAGAAGCAGGTATGGGAGCTATTGCAGGCGGTGGAGCTGAGATATTTGCCGACAGGGTGCGTAGACGTATATGCCCTAAAAAGTGTAATGCACAGGAGTGGTTGTCGCTTCACAGAGCTGCCCATTCGCTGGGTATCACCTCCAACGCAACCATACTCTATGGACATATCGAAACCATCGAAGAGAGAATCGAACACCTCGATATGTTACGCTCGCTGCAAGATGAAACAAGTGGCTTTAACGCCTTTATACCACTAAAGTTTAAACCCTCTGGCAATGAACTAGGCAGGGAAGTTACCTCGCCTACGGTCATTGAGGATATGCGCTTTTTTGCATTGTGTAGGCTTTACCTCGATAACTTCGACCACATCAAGGCATACTGGCCGATGATGGGTAAGGACTCTACGGAGCTTGCGCTGAGCTATGGCGCAGACGACATTGACGGTACTATTGACGATACGACTAAGATATATTCGCTTGCAGGAGCTGAGGATCAGAATCCACGGCTTACTGTAGGGGAGTGCCATACATTGATTAAAAATGCTGGCTTTGAGCCTGCCGAAAGAGATTCTTTCTACAATACTATAGAAAAATAATGAAAAAAAAGAAAACACTATTCCAAAGAATTTCGTCGCACTTCCTGTTGCGCCAAGCAATACTTGTGGTTTGCTCAGTAATAGTACTACTGGTGCTGACATCGTTTCTACTGAATGTCTTTACTAGACACTGGCAAAAATATGAAGTGCCCGAAGTGTTGGGCAAAACCTTGAGCCAAGCCACTAAACTTGGCGAGGATGCCGAGCTTGAATTTGTGGTCATAGACTCGCTCTATGTGGTGGGGCTACAGCCTGGCTCTATTATTACCCAAAGCCCCCACCCTGATAGCAAGGTGAAGAGTGGGCGCAAGATCTTTGTGGTGATTAATTCCGTGTCGCCTCGAAGCGAGGTAATTCCTTATGTGGCAGGGTATTCACTGCGTGGTGCAAAAAACATATTGCAAAGCAAAGGTTTCGAGATAGCCGAACTGATTTATGTTAATGATATGGCTACTAATAATGTGATTTCACAAAGCTACAAGGGGCAAAATATTGATAAGAATAGCACTTTGAAAGCTAAGCTTGGCGAGGGTATAACCCTTAGAGTTGGAAAGAATAGTAGCGCACCACTGCCGATTGTTCCAAATGTTGCAGGGGTTACTCTGCGTGAGGCTAAGAGTCGCATTTGGGAGGTTGGACTCAATGTTGGGCAGGTTATAAGGGATGCCGATGTGACAGATTTGAACCTTGGCGAAGCTAAGGTTTACAAGCAAGTACCTGCTCGTGAGAATAGATTGGATTATGGTGGTAAGGTGACATTGTATCTAAGTGCTGATTCTCATAGAGTTGAGACTGGGCAGAAGCGTTCTGAGGATGATATGCGTAAGGCTCGTGAGGGGCAGGTTCAGGATGAGATTGAGATTGATGAGCAGGAGCTTAAAGGGGACATCTAAAAACTGACCCTAACAAATATAATTAACTAAAATGGATAGATAAGAAAAAGTTTTGTATGCCACCAGGGCGATATTTTGGTTACTTTTTCACCTTTTTATGGTCGAATAGCCCGCTATTAGACCATAAATGCGGCAAAAAATTAATTCAAAATCTCATCCCAAAATCATACAAATCAGTTTCTAGAAGTCCCCTTAAGATATGTTTTCGGAGTAATGGAAAAGACAGAACCAAAGCCGATTAGCGAGGCGTTTTCGGAGCTTTTTAGGGAGCGTGATTTGCAACGTGGCAGCATTGAGGGTCAAGCCAAGGAGTTGTGGGGGGAGGTAGTTGGTGATTATGTTGCTACTGCCACTGAGGATGTTTATGTTCGAGGGGGTGTTATATATGTGCATTTTAAGTCGCCTGTGGTTCGAGCGGATGTTATGATGCGTCGTAATTTCATTGTGCGTGAGTTGAATCGCAGGTTGGGTGTAGCTACTGCAATTCGCACGATAGTGTTGCGTTAATTTTTGTGATGAGAGTTTGTTATAATACAAGCTAAGCCATAAAAACGTCTTTGATCCCACCCTCCAAAAAACATAATCCTAATTACACCATTTGGAAATCCCATAAATATTATATACCTTTGAACTACTTTTTTAATAACCTTTTTTGAAATCTTATGATGAAAAAATTCTTATTGAGCACACTTGCTCTATTTATCTCCTTCTCAGCTATTGCTGACGAAGGTATGTGGCTGCCATCACTGCTTAAAGGTCAAACTATTAACTTTATGCGCAAAGCTGGGCTAAAACTCTCTGCCGAAGACCTTTATAGTGTAAATAAAGCATCGCTCAATGACGCTATCGTACTCTTTGGCGGTGGCTGTACTGGCGAAATGATCTCTCCAGAAGGACTGCTACTGACTAATCACCACTGTGGATACGGACAAATTCAATCACACTCATCAGTGCAAAATGACTACCTTACCAATGGCTTTGTGGCAATGTCACGTGGCGAAGAGCTGCCTAACCCAGGGCTAAAGGTTAGCTTTATGAGAGAGATGAGAGATGTAACCGACCTTGTGAATGCTGGCAAAAGCTATAAAGAAATTGCAGAGGAAGCAACTGAGGACACACACCTAAAGGCTTCGGTGGAGTCTATGTACTACGGTAATATGCACTATTTGTTCCTATACGAGGAGTTTAGCGATGTTCGCTTGGTCTTTGCACCACCTTCAGCCATTGGGAAGTTTGGTGGGGATACCGACAACTGGATGTGGCCACGCCACACTGGTGACTTTTCGATGTTTAGGGTTTATGCTGCCCCAGACGGCACTCCTGCGGAGTACTCTACTGAAAATGTGCCTTACCAGCCAAAGAAATTCTTAGAGATTTCGGCAAGTGGTGTTAAGGAGGGTGACTTTACCTTTGTGTATGGTTTTCCAGGTAGTACTCAGCAATATCTGCACAGCGATGCTGTGGAGTATATTGTAGAGAAGGGTAACCCAGAGAAGATTGCTATGCGTGATATTCGCCTAAAACATATGAATGCTGCTGCCGATACAAGTGCAGAGCTTCGTATCAAGTATGCCGCCAAGAATGCAAGTGTCTCAAACTCTTGGAAGAAATGGCAGGGTGAGATGCTAGGGCTTATCCGCCTCAATACCGTTGAAAATAAACTAAAAGAACAGGCTAGCTTCGAGAAGTGGGCAGTGGGTACGGAGTATGAGGGTATTACGGATGAGTTCCATAGGGTTTATAGCGAACTCAATGAGCTTGAATTTGCAATAGATATGTACGTTGAAGGTGCGTTTGGTTCGGAGATGTTGCGCTACTTGTTGAACCCAGCCGAAAAGCGTGACAGCGTGGCATTCTACAAGAATTATGATGCTTCGATTGATAACGCTATCACCAAAGAGCTTTTTGCACGCCTTACTCAGGTGCTCCCTGCCGAGAAACTACCCGAGGGTTTTTCTAGTAGTAGTGTGCCAACTGAGCAGCTAGCAGGTGAGTTTATTACTCTGCTTAGAAACCCTCGCTACAATGAGCTAAACAAAGAACTCGATAGCCTATATAATATCTATATGCGTGGATTGATGGCAAAGTCACCTGCTAAACGTTTCTTCCCAGATGCAAATATGACCCTAAGGATTACTTATGGTCACGTTCAGGGCTACACTCCAAACGATGGCACGTATTTTACTCCTATCTCTACACTCAAAGGCGTTATGGAAAAGGATAACCCAAATATCTATGACTACGACGTGCCTCAGAGGCTTCGTGACCTTGCCCCTCAGAATATGAAGCTACCTGTTGCATTCCTTGCAACTAACCACACGAGTGGAGGTAATAGCGGTTCGCCAGTCTTAGATGCGCACGGTAGACTCATTGGGCTTAATTTCGATAGGGTTTGGCAAGGTACAATGAGCGATATTGATTTCGATTCGGCAATGTGTCGCAATATTTCGCTTGATATGCGCTACGTGCTATTCCTAGTGGGTGAGTACGCCGAGGCAAAACACCTTATCGACGAAATGGTAATTAAATGAACTACATAGAATATAGTTTTAAAGTTGGAGAGCCACAAGGAGAAATACTTGTTGCTTTTCTCTCTGATATGGGTTTCGAGAGCTTTGTTTATGAGGATGGTGTGCAGCTGTGCTACATCACAGAGGCGCAAAGGGAGCTTTATAGTAATGATATTGACCTATTCCTAGCAGAGTATGAGTACTCGTTGCGTGAGATAGAACCACAGAACTGGAACACTGAGTGGGAGGAGAGTTTCTCGCCAATCGTTATTGACCATAGGCTCTGTGTGCGTGCGCCCTTTCACTCCAAGAGCGAGTGTGAGCGTGAGATAGTTATCGACCCTAATATGAGCTTTGGTACGGGGCATCACCCTACTACCTATATGATGCTTAGTGAGCTTCTGGGGATGGATTTACAAGGCAGGCGTGTGATGGACGTAGGGTGTGGTAGCGGTGTGCTCTCAATTCTTTCGGCAATGGATGGTGCTAGCGAGGTGGTGGGCATAGAGATAGACGAGTGGGCTGCCCAGAGTGCTCAGAATAATGTGGTGCAGAGCGGCTATAACCAAAGTATTGAAATCATTACGGGCGAGGTTTTTGACTATAAAGGTAAGGGCTTTGATGTGGTGGTGGCAAATATTAACCGCAATATACTATTTTCGCAGATGGAGCACTATAGTTCGCTGTTGGGGAGTGGCGGAGTACTATTATGCAGTGGGTTCTACACGGGCGAAGACTCTGAGATACTCATTGCACGAGCCTTAGAGTTTTCACTTACCCCAGTGCTAGAGCGTGAGCGTGAGGGCTGGGCACTACTGCACCTCGTAAAGGGGACATATAAAAATTGACCCCACTAAAAATAACTAAATAAAAATGGATATTTTAAAGATAGTTTTGATGTCACCAGGGCGATATTTTGGTTGATTTTTCACCTTTTTTTGGTCGAATAGCCCGCTATTAGACCAAAAATGCGGTAAAAACTCATCTTCGAATCTCATCCCAAATCCACCAAATCAATTTTTAGAAGTCCCCATAAATAAAAGAAGGGTGCAGTCTATTCCTATAGAGCACCTTTACAATCAAAAAATAATTATGATTACTATTAAAAAACAACTCTTAGTGTTACTGCTTATGCTTTGTTCGCAAACGCTCAGTGCACAGGAACTACACAAAGGTTTTCAACTTAGTTTCGTTACGCCAGTGGGCACTAATGGGCAGAATTCTGCAAAGACTATTAACGATTACTCGCTAAATATTCTGGGCGGATATAGCTACGCTAATACAACTTTTGAGCTGGGTGGACTCTATAATATTAATAAAGCTTACGCCATTGGGTTTCAGCTCGCAGGGCTTGTCAATGTAACGGGAGATATGACAGGTCTTCAGATTGCAGGGCTGACTAATATTTCCAGAGATGTGAAAGGGGTGCAAATCGCAGGGCTTTTTAATAAGGCTAAAGTGATGAATGGCGTTCAGATAGGTCTGGTGAACTATGCTGAAAAGAGCAATGGAGTACAGCTCGGACTTATCAATATATCTAAATATGGCGGTAAACACGAATTTGAACTTGCCTATAGTGATGCTATTAATATTCTGGCTAGCTTTAGGCTTGGTAATGATTACCTCTATACAATTTTTAGCGGAGGGGTTAATTTCACTGCTTCGCAAGAGGAGGTGAACTATGCAGCAGGGATAGGGCTCGGCACGCAGATAAGGTGGAATAAGGGTTGGTCAAATGAGGTGGAGCTCGTTTGTTATTCGCTCAGCGATGGGGGGTCGTTCAACACGGAGTTGAATCTATTGAATCAGGCACGCTTTACCTTTACTAAGCAATTCGCAGAGTGGTTCAAGGTCTTTGCGGGTCCTGTCGTAAATATTAGCGTGAGTGATAATAGCGTAGTAGATAGTTGGTCTCAATATTCTATCTATGAGCATATTGGAGAGCATAATACTGTCCGAGGTTGGATTGGGTTAGTTGCAGGTTTTCGGTTTTAGCTTGCCCAAAAAAGGGTAAGAAATAATGCTAATCAATATTATATCCTACGAGTCTTAGGGTTTACTATCATTACATCAAAGACCTTTGAATTGTGCCACGAACCATAAGGTGCTCTCTGTAATGTAAAACTAAGCTTATAATCACCCGTCTCCACCTCTGGAATACTAAGACTTGTAGGTGTGGTAATCTTTGCACCAGCTTTGAGTAGATACTCCTTTGTAATAGGCATATCCAAATCCATAAAGAAACCATCCTTGCCCCTTAAATGCACTTTCAACGATATACTATCACTATTATTAAGGGTAATATTGAATGGATATGGGTTTTCAATATTCAATTTCAAAGCTAGATTCTGATTTACAAGCACCTTCTCGGGTATCGACTCAGTAGAGACCACAACCCTTTCTGTCGGGATATAATTCTGGCATAACTGGTAGTAGCGTGTCCCCATTGTTGGAACTGTAACGCTACTATACTTACTCTGCAACTCCAGCTGCGACACATTCACACGCCTTGCCATACTAACCTCTACTGCCACACACTTCCCATAAAGTGAGTCTGTGAAGTTAATAAACTGATACTGGCTACTCCTATCATATATGCTAGGTGAACCATAACTCGGCATATCGCTATAGAAATTAAAAAGTGACGCATAGTCATACTCCCCATCCATAATAAATGCTACTGCGCTTTTTTGCTTATCATCAAGATCGCTTGCTCCACGCAGGGTCAAGCCAGCACGAGCCGTTGCCTGAGCCACCCCACTAAGCCCAATATTGGGAAGTATTGGCTTTACTGCTACCATTACCACAATGTGTACTACAAGCATAATTCCTCCAAACGAAGCACTGGAGATGCAGAGGTACTTTGAAAACCGTTTAGAATTCTCGCTCTTTTCGAGTAAAAAATAGATAATCGGGAAGACCACAGGCAACATCCACTGCGCTTGGACGTGCCCCCTTAGTGTAGAGTACAAAAAGAAACAGAGTATAAAAACTGAACTTATCCAATAGTACCTCCTCATCGGATCGCTCGATTTTTTAAGACCTTGCGCAATAATGGCTATAAAGGGAATTGTTAGGAAAGGGTTATACGCCCCAAAGAAATTCAACAGATACTCGCTGACATAATGCCACGCAAAGGGATCATTACGAGCACTCAGATGGTACTCCAAAGAGACAAAGTCGTGGGTAAACTGCCAATTTAGGTGTGGCAAATAGAGCACTATTGTCAGTAAAGAGGTAGCATAGAACCGCCACGAGGTCAGAAGCCTTGGACGTGAGAGTACTAATGCCATAACTATCAATGCCCCGTGATATTTTGAGTATGCCATAAGTGTAAAGCCAATGGCTAGATATACGATGCTTAATAGCTGAGACATAGTGTCTTTGCTATCACTCTCCACAAAAGCTTTGTATGCCCATAGCGTAAAAGCTATCGAAAAGAGCAGTGGCGCATCGGGAGTTGCTACGAATCCATAAACGTGCAAGAGTGGCAGCGAAAAACATATTAAAAAATATCTCAATACAGTACGGTAGCTGGCAGTCACTGGTCGCACTACTTTCCAGAAAAGCCATAACGTTGCAAAGTGCAGAGTAATAGTAAAGAAGCGTACTCCAATTTCAATATCGCCAAAGAGTGCCGTTCCCATTCTCAAAAAGAATGCAACCAATGGAGGGTGATCAAAATAGCCCCAATCTAATTCACGTGAGAGCACCCAGTAATATGCCTCGTCGGCAATTATCTCTGAAAGACTGGCGGTGAATACGTTTAGTAGCGACCACAGTAACAGTAGCACCAAGAGCAAGCAGTTTGGTTTATCTTTTAAGTATCGAAACATTTTTATAAACAGTTATTTTAAGGGACAAAGTTAATAAAAAACTATTATTGAGTGACAAAAAAATCTTTACCCCATAAATTTTCTTACCCTCAAGAAAAAAATATACTTTTCTCTTGCTCATTTAAAATTTTTAACTTACCTTTGCACCACTCAAAAAAAGAGAGAATGCTGTTGTAGCTCAGTGGTAGAGCACTTCCTTGGTAAGGAAGAGGTCACGAGTTCAATCCTCGTCAACAGCTCTACAAGGTGCGAATCACTCTGCACGGATTCCCCACTGCTAAACTCCCCGAAGGTATATCACGTGTCACTACACTACCTGCCCCAATAACGCAATTATCCCCAATAGTTACTCCTTGCAATATCTGAACCCCTCCACCTATCCATACATCACTGCCGATATGTACGGGCAACGACTCCTCATAAAACTCACGCCTTAGTTTACCATCCATAGGGTGTGATGCAGAGTAAATCCCACACTGAGGTCCCAAAAAGACATTATCCCCAATAGTAACCTCACCGCAATCGAGTATCACTAGCGAGTGGTTTGCATAAAAATTATCCCCAATAGTGATATTACTACCGAAGTCACACCAAAAACTAGGCTCTACCCACGGGTTCTTACCCAGCCTCCCAAAAATCTTGCGCAGAATTTTCTCCTGTTTTTTTAGCTTCCCGATTTTAGTTTGGTTAAATTTTTGACAGAGTTTTTTGCAGTGGATAAGTTCTACGCACTCCTCACGAGCAGTTATAGGGATTAGTTTAGGAGTAGTTTTCATTTTTTTTATTGCAAAGATATAAAAAATATGTATCTTTGTTAAAGTTAAATTTTACACACAATGAGTTTTTTTGCAATAGTAGTCGCAGCGGTAATCTTTATTATTTACGCCTTTGGGGGTAAGAAGAGTGCGCAAAATGGGGAGAATTTTCCATTTCCTGCCGCTATGGACGATGAGCCTAACGATCAAGATATTGTCCTTGAAACAAAGCCTAAGGCAATAAATAGCACTCCACCTGAGATTTTAAATGAGCAGGACGATGTTATTTCAGCCACTAGTGCACGCCCTCAGAAAAAGATTGACTTTGATGCCAAGAAGGCAATTATTTACAATGCTATTTTAGAGCCAAAGTTCAAGGAGTTTGAATAGCGGAGTTTTGATAGCCACCCCCTAGTGCTTTATAAAGTGTGACGTAACTAGTGAGGTGTTTGGATAGTATTGCGGCCCACTCTAGTTGTGCGGTGAAGTATTCACGCTGTGCATCTAGCAGATCGAGGTAGGAGTCCTGTCCAGCGTCATAGAGCTGTGCGGTTAGTTCTTCGGCTATTTTTGAAGCTACGGCAAATTCCCTTAGTGCAATGACCTGTTCTCGGTATGAGCTTACCCCATAGAGTGCGCTCTCTACCTCGCTCAGTGCAGTAAGCACGCTTTCTTCGTAACTAAAGAGTGCTTCATCACGTTCGACTTTTGCAATATCCACGGCACGTTTATTTCGCCCAAAGGCAAAGATAGGTTCGGTAAGGGAGAGTGCGCCGCTCCAACCCCACGGATTTGCGCTAAAGAGCGAGGATATTGAGGAGCTAATAAGCCCACCGCTACCAGTAAGTGTTAGCGAGGGGAAGCGGTTTGCAATGGCTACACCTATCTTGCTGTACGTGCTCTTTAGGGTGTAGTAGGACTCTACAATGTCGGCTCTACGGCTAAGCAGCTCTGTGGGAAGTCCAGCAGGGATTGGCTCTGGTATGGTGTAATTTAGTAATGATACGCCTGAGAAATCCATCTCTTGGGGATTTGTGCCAAGCAGCACGCAGAGCGAGTTAATAGCCTCTGTGCGTGAGAGTTGGTAGCTCTCCAGAGTGCTTTGTGCCGAAGCTACAAGCCCTTGGTTTTGTTGTAGGGTAATGTCCGAAATTTCTCCATACTCGCTCAGGATGCTAAAGAGTTCGGCGGAGTTTTGGCGTGAGAGTAGGGTGTTCTGCGATATTTCTATGGCAAGGTCATACTCTAGAATAGCGAAGTAAGAGGTTGCAACTTGTGCTGCAAGCGAGAGTCTTAGTGCTTGGTACTCAGCCTCAGAGGAGAGCATTTCGGCGAGTGTTGCTTGTGCCGAGTGGCGCAGTTTTCCAAAGAGATCAATCTCCCACGATATGGCAGGCTCTATGGAGTAGCTCTGCACTATTTTTGTAGAGGCGGTATAGTCTGCACCAGCTGAGACTCCCAGCGAAAGTGTTGGAGCTCTTAGCGAGCGTGCCTGAGAGAGTTCGAGGCGTGAGGCAAGAATGCGGCTGTATGCTTGGGCTAGTGTACGGTTACTATCCAGAGCTTGGGTAATGAGATTATTTAGGTATGGGTCATTAAAAGACTCCCACCACTCTACGCTTAGGCTCAATGGGGTAGTATCGCTATCACCTAGGTACTCTGAGGGCATTGTTGGCTCTGGGGCTATAAACTTAGCACCTGTGCAGCTGCCCAAAATTAGAAGTATAGCTATTGAAAATCGTTTCATTGTTCTGTTTCGTTTTTTATTTGCTCTCTTTTTTCTCTTATACGTTCAAACTTACCCACCTTGGCAAAAAAGATATAGAGCAGCGGATAGACATATACCCCAATAAGGGTGGCGAGTGTCATACCCCCGATAAGGGCATACCCCAGTGTATTTTGGGCAATCTTAGTAGGCCCCCCTGCCAGCACTAGTGGCAGCACTCCTAATAGAAATGCCAGAGCGGTCATAAGTATCGGGCGGAAGCGTAGTCTAGCTGCTTCGAGTGCAGCCTCAGTGGCATCTTTACCCTCCTCGAAGAACTTTGTATTGGCATACTCTACAATCAAAATAGCATTCTTGGCAGAGAGTCCAATTAGCAGTATCAGAGAGATTTGCATAAAGATATTATCGGTGAGTGCACTATCATAGAAGCGTACTACCCACGTTAGGAGTCCTGCCCCAAAGAGTGCTATGGGCACTCCCAGAAGTATGGCAAGGGGTAGTATCCAACTCTCGTAGAGTGCGCTGAGTATCAAGTAAACAAAGAGCAGCGCAATGCCAAAGGCAAAGAGTCCACCAGTGCTACCTGCCGCCTTTTCTTCATAAGACATTCCGCTCCACTCTAAGGTCATATCTTGGGGCAGGGTTTCGGCAGCTAGCTTTTCGAGAGCTGCCATAGCCTCACCCGTAGAGATACCTTTGGCAGTGGTGGCGTTTATGGCTACTGCTGGAAAGAGGTTAAACTGCTGAATAAACTCTACCCCAAGGGTATCACGTACCTCCACAAAAGAGCTAAGGGGCACTTCATTGCCACTGCTTGAACGCAGAAAAATACTCTCTAACCCACGCTTATCTTGACGATACTTCGCCTCTAGTTCAACATAGGTTTCATAGATTTGCCCAAAGCGATTGAAGTTATTGATATAACTTGAGCCAAGGTAAGTTGCCACAACATTGTAGAGTTCCTCTGCCGAGATACCCTCGTTGATTGCCTTATTAGTATCAATTTTAAGCAGGCGTTGGGGCACTGAGGCACTAAACTGAGTAGTAGCCATACCTATTTCAGGGAGTTTTGTGGCTTCTTCGATAAATTTAAAGCTATTTTGAGCAAGGTACTCCATAGAGTTACTTCCCCTGTCTTGTAGCATAATCGAAAGCCCTGAGGCTGAACCCAGTCCAGGTATTGCAGGCATCTCAAAGGCAAAGACCTGAGCTTCACCAACTGCGAAATATAGCTCACCATTGAGCCTTTCGATAAGCTGTGAGGCGGATAGCGTGCGCTCACTATAGTCCTTTAGCTGAACAAAGGCAATACCGCTATTTGTTGCCATCGTTTGGTTAAGCATATTAAAGCCAGCAAGGGTTGCAACATTCGCAATGGATGGCTCCTCGGCAAGCAGTGAGTGCACCTTATCTAGCACTGCGGTGGTACGCTCCACAGAGGCTGCATCGGGCAGCTGCACAGCCACCATAAAGTATCCCTCGTCCTCCTGCGGAATAAAGCCACTTGGAATCTCTCGCATTATAAAATATACCCCCACTACCAACACACCTATTAGTAGCAGTGCACGGTAGGAGCGGTGGGTAAAGCGACGGGTGCGCCTTACAAAGTTATCTGTTCTAGAGTTAAACCACCTATTGAACCATCCAAAGAAGCCTCGCTGCTTGTCCGTACCCTCACGAAGCACTATGGCGCAGAGTGCTGGGGAAAGAGTCAGCGCATTAAAGGCCGATATTGCCACCGAAAGGGCAATGGTTACTGCAAATTGTTTGAATAGCTCACCCGTAATGCCCGATATAAAACTAACAGGGATAAAGACTGCTGCAAGCGAAAGGGATGTGGCAATGATTGGCGAGCTTACTGCCTTTAGTGCAAGCTGGGTGGCACGGCGTGGGGTGTGCCCCTGAGCAATATTTACCTGAACTGCCTCAACAACTACTATGGCATCATCTACGACCAACCCTATGGCTAGTATCAAACCCAATAGCGAAAAGACATTTATGGATAGCCCCAAAACTGGAAAGAGCATAAATGCACCGACGAGCGAAACGGGTATTGCCACTACTGGAATAATGAGTGCCCTGAGCCGCTGTATAAAAAGAAAGACAATAGCTACCACCAAAATAAGAGCAAGCGTGAGGGTTAAGATAATATCAGCTATACCCTTTTTGATTGGGGCAGGGGCGTTGATGATCGTAGAGTACTCAATGCCATCATAGAATCGCTCGGAGAGCTCCTCCATCTTGCTATTTAGTGCCTCGCCAACGCTCATAGCATTTGAGCCTGGTGCTTGGAAGACCCCGATAACAACGGCAGGCAGGTCGTTGTACTTTGAACTAGAGCCATAGGTCAGTGCCCCAAGCTCTAAACGAGAGAGGTCACCAAGCCTGAGTGTACTGCCATCGCTAAGGGTCTTTACAATAATATCACCGTACTGCTGTGGTGAAGTAATCTGAGGGGGTAGCACAACAGTATAGGTAAAATCAACCTTACCGTGGTATGGCTCTGCACCAAAATCCCCCGTTGCGTGCACTCCGCTCTGATACTCTATGACACTCTCTATCTCGCTGAGCGACACCCCATAGTAATCCAACTTCGTGGGATCAATCCAAATGCGCATTGAGTAGGGCGAAGAACCTAGCACCTGCACATTCCCTACGCCATTAATCTTTAATAGCTCATTTACAATATTTATATTAGCATAGTTCGAAAGAAATAGTGGGTCATAACGCCCATCACTATAAAGCGAATAGATCATCAAAAAGTCGCTATTGCTCTTAGTTACAGTCACACCCTGCTCCTTTACCGAGGTGGGTAGCAGCGGAGTTGCACTTTGCAGGTAGTTCTGAGTAAAGACAGCATCCATATCTGGGTCGCTATCAATGCCATAAGTAACATTGATGGTCATATCACCCGACGAAGTGCTGGTGCTCTGGATATAGAGCATATCGTCGATACCCATAATTGCCTGCGAAAGGGGAATCGCTACGGCATCGTTGGTCGAGGTGGCGTCGGCACCGTTGTAAGTTGCAGTAACCTGAATGTTTGGTGGACTGATACTCGGATACTGCTCCACTGGAAGCGTGGCAATGCTCAGTAGCCCTAGTATAACTATTACAATGGCAAGGACTATTGCTAGAATCGGTCTATTTAGGTAGTTCTTCATATCTTAATGGGTTTTATCTTTTCACCAGCGTGAACTTTTTGTAGTCCCTCACTAAGCACCATTTCCCCTGCACTCAAACCCTTGCGCACCTCCCACAGTGTGCCGTAAGTATCGCCAAGCTCAACTGCTCGAAACTCTACCGTACCATTGCTATCCACCACAAAGACACTACTCTTGCCCTGTTGTTGCATCACACAGCGTGCCTCAACAAGATTCATAGCCCTCTTTGCTCCTACCTCCGCACTAACCAGTACATACTCCCCAGGGCGTAACAACATATCGGGGTTGGCAAAGAGTACGTGAAGTACCACCGAGCCCGTGGAGCTATTAACCTCCCGTTCGGTAAACTTATAAACCCCAAGATATGAGTATTTTGTACCGTTGGACAGGGTCAGCTGAACATTATCGAGCATACGGCTATCGTTGTAGAGCTTCTGGCGCAAAGTATCACGCATAGCAATCTCAATATAGCGTGCCGTTGGAATCGAAAGGTGCACATAAATAGAGTCAATGTTGGAGAGAGTATTCAGTACGCTATACTCCGTACCAATACCAACATACTCCCCAATAGCTCCATTCGTTGCGCCAATGATGCCATCAAAGGGTGCGCAGTAAGATGTGTAGCCAAGATTCTCCTTTGCTGTTCGAAGCTCAGCCTTTGCGCTATTGACCGCTGCTATTGCCTCGGCATAGGCGGCAGTAGCGGCATCTAGTTTCGATTGACTGATGGCTCGTTTCTCGGCAAGTGGCACGTAGCGGTTGTATGTATTCTCGGCATTTGTCTTTTGGGAGCGTGCCGAGGCGAGTGCTGCACGTGCCGAGGCTACAGAGTTGTCGTATTCACCCTGCTCTATGCGATAGAGCAGTTGCCCTTTTTTGACAGGCTGTCCCTGTGCATAGTCAATGGTCTGAAGGTAGCCAGAGATGCGTGGGGTAATCTTCATATCGTAGAGGCTGTAAGTTCTACAGGCAAAGGTCATTTGTTGGGAATGATCTTCGTTTTGCACGGTGCAGACTTTAAGGCTTAGGGGAGGCATACTTTCGTTTTGCGAAGAGGCGCACGAGAATAGTATTATTAGTGTTGTGAGTAGTAGGGTGATGTATTTATGGAGATTGATCATTTGGTATATGTGTTTTTTTTGCGATGAGCCCCAAAAATTGTACCAGATTTTCAGAAGTTAGAGCAGACTAAATAATACAAGCTCGAACAAACTCTCGTCACAAAATACCTCGAACCACCCTCAACAACTCAAAACCACCAGGATCCGCCCTCAACGCACTATCAACACCCACTATATCAAAACCAAACGGCTCCTCTAAAACATACCGCACAGAACAATCCCACCCCTGAAGTGCCTCAACACCAAACTCACGCCCTATACTCTGCACCGTAAAAGTCGTGCCACGTGCCTTACCACGTGCACTATACCCCGCTATATGAGGTGTCGCCAAAGTAGTCCTACCCAATAAATCAAGCGAAATATCAGGCTCACCACTCCACACATCAAAAACAAACGTGTGAGCACTATCTCCCAAAACAGCACCCTCTACAACCACCTCCCCACGTGAGGAATTAAGCAGCACAGCCCCGTGCTTCATCTTTGCCAAATACTCACCATCAACCATCCCCCTAGTAGTCCTATCCAATGGAGTATGCAGAGTTACTATATCGCTTACACGGAGTACCTCCTCTAAGCTACTAAAACCACTCTCCCCCCTTGCCATACGTGGAGGGTCGCAGAGTATGGTCTTAACACCCAGACTACGTGCAATACCTAGCACCTCACGCCCAACATTCCCAACTCCCACAATGCCCAAAGTAAAGTTCATATCACCACGCAGAGCCTTAATTGCCGAAAAGACCCACTGCGCAACTGCTCGTGCATTACACCCCTGAGCACTATATACTTTAATACCATTTTCTGTGCAGTACTCTTGGTCGATATGGTCAAGCCCAATGGTTGCAGTAAATATAGCTCGTACCGCAGTACCCTCCAACAGTTCCTTATTGCAGAGTGTTCTAGTACGCACCACTAGTGCTGCAGCGTCCTTAATCGCCTGATGGCAGATTCTGCTACCAGCAACGTATGAAACCTCGAAGTAAGGCTCCAGAACTCCCTCAATAAAGGGGATTGCGCTATCTACTACTACTCGTTGCACTCCTGCGAAAAGTCGCTTACCATTGATTCGATAAAGCCTACGAGTTCCGCTTCGCCAAGCCCTGTTTCACCAGAGGTCAGGAAGTACGTAGGGAACTCTTCCCACTGCTTGAGCAGGTGTTTTTTATAGATTTCAACAGCTCTAGACTGCTGTGCTTTAGAGAGTTTATCGCACTTAGTAAAGACGATAGCAAAGGGCACGCCCTCTTCGCCCAACATCTCCATAAACTCCACATCAATGCGCTGAGGTTCTAACCTAGCGTCAACCAGCACAAAGAGGCAGTACAACTCCTCACGCCCCTTAACGTATGCAGTGATAAGTTCCCCAAAGGCTTTACGTTCTTTTTTAGAGGTTTTGGCGTAACCATACCCTGGCAAATCGACCAGCATCCACTCATTATCCATAACGAAGTGATTGATTAGCTTGGTTTTACCTGGTGTAGAGGATACTTTAGCAAGCCCTTTTTGGTGCGAGAGCATATTGATTAGCGAGCTTTTGCCCACATTACTACGTCCAATAAAGGCAACCTCAACGATTGGATTACCCTCAATTTCGGCTGGTGGACACTGCCCCAATTCTGCCGAACTACATAAAAATTTTGCGTTAGATACTGTCATAATGGCTACAAAGTTACAACATTTTTGGGGTTATTTGCGTAAAATCACTATTTTTTACTATATTTGTCTGTTAATTAATAAAACACTCTATTTCGTTACGTATTTCGTTACTACTAAATATTAAAAAGCTATGAAAAAATATTTAATCACAACGCTTCTTTTACTTTTAGTATCTATGGGGGAGTTGTGCGCACAAAAACTTGTAATAGGCTCAAAGGTTGAGGGGCATAACGAGCTGACTTCCTTGGAGTGGATTGGTGGAACACCACAAAAAGACAAAACGTGGATTATTGATTTTTTCTCGTCGGCTAACCCCACAGCAGTTAGATTCTACGAGGAGCATTTGCCTCGTGTTAGTGACCTAGTTGGCGACGAGGTTGAGATTATTATTGTAACAACAAGGGGTGATGATGATTTTTTTGAACTTGCAAGCAATGATGGGGATAAGTATCACTTTGTAATAGATGGCAATGCGGAGTTATTTAAATTATTGCAGGTTAAATTTATACCCTATACCGTGGTGATAGATAAAAATGGGAAAATACTCTGGCAAGGGAACCTTTCGGATTTAGACCATAAAATCATTAAGGGGACTTCTAAAACCTGATTTAGTTGTCCATTATTTAATTTAAAATTTTTAGTGGGGCAGTTTTTAGATGTCCCCTTAACTAACATAAAACGCAATGAAACGGCGAATTACAGTGTGTGGCGGAACGGGGTGCAAGGCATCAAGTTCGGCTGCTATTATCGAAAATTTCAATATCCTTACTCTAGGAATGGAGGATGTTGAGGTTGCGCAGGTCGGATGCTTTGGCTTTTGTGAGAAGGGTCCTATTGTCAAGATTATGCCCGAAGGTACTTTCTACGTTGAGGTTAAACCTGAAGATGTGGAGGAGCTCGTGGAGTGCCATATCAAAAAGGGCGAGAGGGTCGATAGACTACTCTACACTAACCCTGTGACGGGTATGCACGTCGAAGACTCTCAGCATATGGACTTCTACCGTAAGCAAAAGCGTGTGGCAATACGTAATTGCGGAGTTATTGACCCCGAAAATATCGAAGAATATCTGAAGCATAGGGGCTATGAGGCACTAGCACTGGCTCTAAATAATAGCGAGGAGTGGACTGTAGAGCAAATTAAAAAATCGGGGCTAAGAGGTCGTGGTGGTGGTGGATTCCCAACGGGGGTGAAGTGGGAGATTGCGGCTCGAAGTAATGGTGACAGAAAATTTGTGGTCTGTAATGCCGATGAGGGTGACCCTGGTGCATTTATGGATCGCTCGATTATGGAGGGTGACCCACACTCTGTTATCGAGGCTATGGCAATTTGTGGCTACGCTATTGGGGCTAGCAAGGGATTGGTCTATATCAGAGCAGAGTACCCCTTGGCGGTGCATAGACTAAGGGTTGCTATCGAGCAGGCGCAGCAAAAGGGTATGTTGGGCGAGGGTATTCTTGGAAGCGGTTTTAATTTTGATATTGAGATACGATATGGCGCAGGGGCGTTTGTCTGTGGCGAGGAGACTGCCCTTATCCACTCTATGGAGGGCGAAAGGGGTGAACCTACCGTTAAACCACCATTCCCTGCCGAGAGAGGTTTTAAGGGTTACCCAACTAATGTGAATAATGTTGAAACGCTTGCCAATATCCCTATCATACTGCTAGAGGGGGCTGAGTGGTTTGCTTCTATTGGTACTGAAAAGTCGAAGGGCACAAAGGTATTTGCCCTTGCTGGTAAGATAAATAATGTGGGGCTAATTGAAGTGCCTATGGGTACAACACTGCGTGAGGTGATTTTCGAGATTGGCGGTGGTATTAAAGATGGCAAGAAGTTCAAGGCAGTTCAGACTGGGGGCCCTAGTGGTGGATGCCTCACCGAAAAGCACTTGGATATGAGTATTGACTATGAGAACTTACTTGCAGCAGGCTCTATGATGGGTTCTGGTGGGATGATCGTAATGGACGAGGATGATTGTATGGTAAGCGTTGCGAAGTTCTACTTGGAGTTTAGTGTTGAGGAGAGCTGCGGAAAGTGCGCACCCTGTAGGATTGGTAATAGAAGGCTCTATGAGCTTTTGGAGCAAATTACCCTTGGTAAGGCTGAGATGGATGACCTTGATAGACTACGCAATATGAGCAGTGTGATACGTGATACTGCGCTGTGTGGTCTTGGGCAAACCTCTCCAAATCCAATACTTTCGACCCTCGACAACTTCTATGATGAGTATGTTGCGCACGTCAGAGATAAGCACTGCCCTGCGGGCAAGTGTAGTGCGCTGACACAGTATATTATTGACCCTGAGAGCTGTATTGGTTGTACTGCCTGCGCAAGGAGTTGCCCTGCGATGGCAATTTCGGGCGAAAGGAAACAACCGCACACTATCGACCTCTCGCTCTGCATAAGGTGTGGAGCTTGCCTGACTCGCTGTAAATTTAACGCTATATACACTAAGTAAAGATGGTAAAGGTAATAATTGACAATAAAGAAGTTGTAGTGCCTGAGGGCACTAATATTGTGGATGCAGCGGCTAAACTCGATATTCATATCCCGACGCTGTGTTATCTTAATCTTCCTCATTTGGGTGTTGAAAACTGCCCTGCTGGGTGTAGAATCTGCGTGGTGGAGATCGAGGGGCGTAGAAACCTTGCTCCATCGTGCTCTACAAAGTGCACCGAAGGAATGAAGATTACAACGTCTTCGATACGAGTAATGAATGCCCGTAAGGTGGTGATGCAGATGATACTATCCGACCACCCAAAGGACTGCCTAACGTGTAGCAAATCTGGACACTGCGACCTGCAAACTATGGCTGCTAGACTCGGTATCCGCCATATCCCAGGGGAAAAGTATGCCAAAATGAGCACCTATAGCCCCGATACATCACCCTCTATTATCCGTGATATGGATAAGTGTATATTGTGTCGTCGGTGCGAAACTATGTGTAATAGCATTCAGAGCGTGGGGGCACTGCACGCCTCCTATCGTGGCTTTGATGCTATTGTTACCCCTGCCTTTGAACAAAACTTGGTAGATTCGACTTGCACCTTCTGCGGACAGTGCGTGGCGGTATGCCCAACAGGTGCACTCACCGAATTTGACTCTACTGCACGCGTAGTGAGAATGCTCGCTAACCCTGCTAAAACAGTTATAGTACAGACCGCCCCTGCCGTTAGAGCAGCACTTGGCGAGGAGTTTGGATTGCCTGCTGGTACACTCGTTACTGGCAAGATGGTTGCTGCACTACGCAGGCTCGGCTTCGACTATGTGTTTGATACGGACTTTGCTGCCGATCTGACCATTATGGAAGAGGGTGCCGAACTGCTCGATAGAATCACTCGCCATATTGGGGGTGATAAGGATGTGCGACTACCTATGCTAACGTCGTGCTGCCCAGCGTGGGTTAACTTTATCGAAACATACTTTAGCGATATGCTTGATGTCCCTTCGACCGCTCGCTCGCCTCAACAGATGTTTGGCTCTATTGCCAAAAGCTACTTCGCTGAGAAAATCGGAGTGAAGCGTGAGGATATGATAGTGGTTTCTATAATGCCGTGTCTGGCTAAAAAATACGAATGCTCCAGAGATGAATTCAAAGTAGATGGCATCCCAGATGTCGACTACTCACTCTCTACACGTGAGATTGCTCAACTCATCAAAGAAGCGAATATTGACCTTAGCGAACTCCCTGACGAAGAGTTCGATAGCCCAATGGGTTCATCGACTGGTGCGGCAGTAATATTTGGTACTACGGGGGGCGTTATCGAGGCTGCTGTACGTACCGCATACGAACTATACACCAAAAAACCACTCGATAAGATTGAATTTACACAGCTTCGTGGAATGGATGGTATCCGCTCTGCAACGGTCGATTTCGATGGACTGGAACTGAAAATTGGCATTGCTCACTCTCTATCCAACGCTCGCACACTGCTCGAAAGGGTGCGTGAGGGTAGCGAAACTTTCCACGCAATAGAGATTATGGCGTGCCCTGGGGGATGTATTGGCGGCGGAGGTCAGCCACTGCACCACGGTGACGAAAATATACTAGAGAAACGTGCCCAAGCACTCTACGAAGAAGATCGTGGCAAACCGCTTCGCAAAAGCCACGAAAACCCCGATATTATCAGACTCTACCAAGAGTTCCTCGGTAAACCCCTTTCACACACTGCACACAAACTTTTACACACAACATATCATAAGAAAAAATGCTAAAACCATTAAAATTTAAGCCCATCTACAAAGAGAGAATTTGGGGCGGAACTTTACTAAACGAGGTCTACGGACGCAAACTTCCTGTAACTAAAGAACCTGTGGGCGAGAGCTGGGAAATATCGGCTGTCGAGGGTGACGAGTCGGTAGTGTGCTCTGGTATGCTCGAAGGTAATAACCTAAGCGAACTAATTGAAATATATATGGATGAACTGGTTGGTGAGAGTGTCTATGAACGCTTCGGCGGGGAATTTCCACTCCTCATCAAGCTAATTGATGCCCAAGATAATCTCTCTATACAAGTGCACCCAGATGATGAACTATCGGCTGCTCGCCACGGTGCTTACGGCAAGACCGAGATGTGGTACGTACTTAGTGCCGAGGAGGGTGCAACGCTCTATATGGGTTTCAAGGAGCAGACTACTAAAGAGAAGTATATGGAGTACCTAGAAGCTGGTAAACTCGAATATCTGCTCGCTAGCTATGAGGTCAAGGCTGGCGATACATTCTTTATACCTGCTGGCACTATCCACGCTATTGGCAAGGGGATATTGATTGCCGAGATTCAGCAGACCTCGGACATAACTTATCGTGTCTATGACTTTAATCGGGTGGACTCCCAGGGTAAGAGCCGTGAGCTACATACCACCCTTGCCCTCGATGCTATTGATTATAGCGTTCGTGAGGATTTAGTTGTAACAAAGACTCCTGTAAAGAATCAAAGGGTTGAGATTCAGAGTTGTAAGTACTTTGCATCGGAGTTGTTGGAGTTAGAGGGTCGTGCGGAGTTCAATTACTCTGATCGTGATTCCTTTACTATTTTTATTTGTTTGGAGGGTGAGTGCGTAGTTTCTACTGAGGCTGGCGACGAGACTCCATTGACAAAGGGTGAAAGTTTATTGATACCTGCTTGTTTGAGCAGTGTGAATATTGAGGGTAGCACAAGGTTAATTAGCACTTGGATACCAAAGGCTGAATAGGCAAAGATAATCACCTCTGGGGGGGGGCACAGACCCTTTTATAATTTAGCTTGTAGTATTACGAACTAAAATAATGAAAGTTTTTTGGTTCTTTTGTTCACAAAAGAACGATGGAATCAGTCCGCTAGAGCAATAGCAAGGCGGACGCCTTGCCTTAAAATCCAAGGACAGAATCTTTCGGTTGTAAAACCGAAAGCTAGCACAAACTCCAATAAAAAGTCTTTGGGGGTTTGGAGGAACGACAAACAAAAAAATCGAAGATTTTTTTTCCAAACCCCCAAAGCTATTACCCTGTTGTGGTGCTTTAGTTTTGGCTTGTATTATAACAGACTAAAATAATGAAAGTTTTTTGGTTCTTTTGTTCACAAAAGAACGATGGAATCAGTCCGCTAGAGCAATAGCAAGGCGGACGCCTTGCCTTAAAATCCAAGGACAAAATCTTTCGGTTGTAAAACCGAAAGCTAGCACAAACTCCAATAAAAAGTCTTTGGGGGTTTGGGCTTTAGCCCCCCCCCTTAAGTATAGAGAGGGGAGTCGTTTTCGTTGAAAAGACTCCCCTACTCTATTATAATAATGTTCCTTTAGATAGAGATCTCTAGCAGCTCAAATTCCATAACACCACTAGGCACTGTTACTGAAACAATAGCACCCTTCTTCTTACCCAAAAGAGCCTTGGCAATAGGAGTGCCAACAGAGAGT
>JAWXTM010000027.1:0-25180 GCA_044433505.1 Rikenellaceae bacterium | reverse complement strand
TAACATTAAATGATTAATAATTAATATTTGGTTGTTTTTCAGTTTTTGAGAGAGTGGTAGATAGGTGTTTCACCACCTATCTACCTGTGGGTGAAGAGGGTTAGCTCTTCGGTTGTGGTTTTTTATTTTCTAAGAATTGTCTTAGAGGTTTTTACGGCGTTTGCAATATCTCCTAGAGAAATTGGGTTCTCAACAGGAGTAATGCTCGATGTTTTCTTATCCTGCGCCGTTGGAGTTGGGAACGAACGGCTAGGGATTGACTTAACTTCCTTAGCAGTTGAAGTTGAACCAACCTCATTGCCATTTACAGTAAATGTAATATTTGGTTCGAGGTTCGCCATTGGCGCATACGGCATCACGCTTTGTATATCATTAATCAAGACATATTGCGCTGCAATCTTTGTAAGTGGTTGAGCTGTAGTAAGGTCAAGACCATATACATAAATCACGTACTCAGTGTCATTATAATAAACATAAGTGCCGAAAGTAGAATCACCTGTCATTGCAATGCTACTTAGATAGTTAGCGAATGTCATATTGTAGCTATTGCTAAGTGAGTAGAATTTATTTAGGTCAAGCAGAATAAGATCCGATAGGTCTTCGCCATACTGTTCGTTAACGTAGTAGTTATAGAACGAAGCACTTCTACAGTATGTAACATAGGTCATATCCTTATCATTAGGTGTTGCGGTAAGGCTTACAGTGTAACCTGTTGCATTGCTGCCGTCCGATACTCCAGCAAGGGTTAGCGAACCGAACTCAACATCTGGGATTGTTACACTTGTTGGTACCTCTAGGTCATTTGCCGAGCTACCAGTGGTAGTAAACTCGCAAAGTGTCATTTGATCGCCCGAGCGTCCAACGCCCGATAGGTAACCAAAGCCTACTGCAATGTATTCGGTGTCTGCACTAAGGTTGTTAAGATTCATAGTGTAGTTACCATAGTGTAGGTAATAGAGTAGAGTAAGTTCGTCGATTTGTTCTCTGACATAGAGGTAGATTTCATTCTCGTTCTTACCTTCAAGTTCAGATTTCTTGAATGCGCCAGCGAAGAACGATACAGCATCAGTTGATGGTGTATAGTCTACAGATACGCTATTATCCCCAACGCTCTTAAGCTCTGAAGTCACAGTAAATGATTCAGAAGAAAGAGTAGTGAAGTAAGCGGTGTGAATATCTGTACATATCTCACCATTTGGTAGCATACCAAAGACTGCTACGATATACTCAGTATCGGTGTAGATTGCCCAACCACCGTCAGCGAGTTGCATAGTAGTATTACCCTCGAAGAGCCAAGTGTCATTTGCCTCGGTAAAGTCAGTGCCGTAAGCAATCTCATACGCCATCATCCACTCTGCCATTGCAGTAATGTCATTATTGAAGTCTGTTTTAAGGTCTTCGGTGCGGTATGGTGCAATATAGTAAGGACCATCGTAGGTTGCCTCAACTGTTACTGTAGCATCTACATAAGCAACGTTAGAGATAGTAACCGATTGGATTTCACCCGTTGGGATTGAGTAGTTTTCGGTAGTAGCCTCGATTACTGTAACTGGTGAAGATGTAACCATCTTATCGTCAATCATCACAGCGCAAATCACATACTCAGTATCTACCTCAAACTCCCAGCCATTCGAAAGGTCGATACTTGGGTTAGCACCCTCGAATACGTAGTAATCATCAGCCACTGTTGGGTTGATATTATAATATAGTAGTAGGTATAGGATACCAGAAGTTAGGTCATTAGGGTCGCTATTGAATTCTGTTTCGAAGTCAGCCTTAGGGTATGGGAATACAAGATAGACTTCATCGTCTACTGGAGGAGTTACACTAACAACAACTGAAGTTGTAGAGGTCGACACTACCGATAGTTCAACTGCATCTAGTGGAGGGTCGTAGGTAGTAGCCTCTATATAAGATACGCTAGTTAGTACGTCAGCGGTTGCATTCATACCGAATACCCCAACGATATAGTCGCTCGATGGTTGCAATAACCAAGCGTCCGAAACATCCACTGTTGCATCAGAGTTAAAGATATAGTATCCGTCCACCACGCTTAGGTCTGTACCCCAATCTGAGTACTCTTGGTTCATATACTGTACTGCAAGTGCATAAGCATCACTGCCATAAGTATCCACAAAATCCTCCTTAGGGTGTGCAAATACATAGTAAGTGCCCTCATAACCATTTAGCTTTGTGTCTACAACGATTGAGTTGTAATCAACAGATACTAGGCTAATTGTTGGATTGCCATAGGTATTTTCAGTAAGTGTAAGGCTTTGGTATTTTACATCTGTGAGCAGTGTGCCACTTGCGTCAACGGCAAATACTGCAACATAATAATCAGTGCCATACTCAAAATCCCAAATTGCTGACAGAGCAACTACTTGGTCACCTTCGAATACATACTTGCCATCAGCGGTAACAAAATTAGAAGTGCCAACGGCATCCATAACGGCAGTAGCGATATTGTCAGAGAGTTCGCCACTTTCGCTCACTGAACTCTTCTCAATAGCTCCAACGAGGTAGGGGTATGAAGTCATCCCACTATCATAAGTAACGGTAAGTGTTACATCATCCACCGATACTGCATCCACAGAGATTGTAAAGGGACTGATAGTTCCTGTTGATTCAGGGTTCTCAGTCTCTGGGTCTTTACAGCCGCTAGCAATAATGCCAACTGCCAAGAGAGAAAGAAACAAAAGTTTTTTCATAAGAAAATTAAAAAAATATTAACGATATAGGCTCAAAAAATTAGTCATATCACGCTAGCACCTAGGGGAACCTATTGACCTTTAGCACTAGCACTACGGGGCAAAGGTACGTAAACTTCTCCGAAAAACAATGTTATTCTAAAAAATCAACCTCAGAATTAGCTATTTCTTAAATAAAATTACTATTCATTTCTATGTAATACTTTCGAAAAATCGAACCAACATTTAACTATTGCTTATTTTTAAAATTCCATAGCCACGTAAAAAATACCACCCTAGAGCGTGATTCGCTTCTAGGGTGGTTAAAATACCTAATTATAAAGGGAGCTTCTATGCCTACGCCTCGGCTGATGCCAATCGCTCAGCGTTCTCTGCTACCTGCAACTTGTCGATAACCTCATCCAAATCACCATCCATCACACCACTCAAATTATACGAAGTGTAACCAATACGGTGATCTGTCATACGACCCTGTGGATAATTATATGTGCGAATCTTTGCCGAACGGTCACCAGTCGATACCATAGTCTTACGCTTCGACGAAATCTCATCCAAATACTTCTGATACTCAAGATTATAGATACGAGTACGAAGCTCTTCGAGAGCCTTATCATAGTTCTTTAACTGAGACTTCTGATCCTGACACTGCACCACAATACCCGTTGGAATGTGAGTAAGTCGAATTGCCGAATAAGTAGTATTAACGGACTGTCCGCCAGGCCCCGATGCACAAAAAGTATCCTTGCGAATATCATCTGTACGAATCTCCACATCAAACTCCTCTGCCTCTGGAAGCACTGCCACCGATGATGCCGAGGTATGTACCCTACCTTGGGTTTCAGTCTGAGGGACTCTCTGCACACGGTGCACACCACTCTCATACTTCATAATACCATACACCCCATCACCATTAACCTTCAGCACAACTTCCTTATAACCACCAGCAGTACCCTCGCTATGTGAGCTAACTTCGGTTTTCCAGCCACGTCTTTCGCAGAATTTTTGGTACATTCTCAGCAGGTCGCCAGCAAAGATAGCCGCCTCATCACCACCTGCACCACCACGAATCTCAACAATAGCATTCTTGCTATCTTGAGGGTCGGCAGGAATCAGCATCAACTTAATACTCTCCTCCATTTCGCCTAGGGTAGGTTCGATAGCGTCGATTTCTTCACGAGCCATTTCACGCATATCCTCATCCTTTTCGGTAGCGAGCACATCCTTCGCCTCTTGCAGGTTAGAGATTGCATTTTGGTAGACTCTACCAACCTCAACGATAGATTGCAACTCTTTGTACTCTTTGTTAAGAGCGATGTATCGTTTCATATCGTTCATAACATCAGGCGATACCACCTCTTGCGAGATAGTCTCGAATCGTTCAAAAATCCCTTCTATTTTGGATAGTAATGTATTGTCTGCCATTGCTTGGAAATGTTGTTTTCTATAATTGTAAGGGTACAAAGTTAAGAAAAATTTATTATCTTTGCACCGTATTACTAAAAAAGAATAAAAGAGATGAGAAATTTATGGTTGCTATGTACGGCTGTTTTATGTTTGAGCGGATGCCAAACACAAGGAAAGGAAGTAGACCCTTTTAATGAGTCAACATTAGAAATTATCAGGTCAATCACAATGATGGATAGCTCTGGTTCGACAATCGAGCAATCTAAAATCGAATTTGTGTATAGCTCAACAAATCAACTCACCGAAATTACTTTGCCAGAGGCACTATCCTCTATTAGTAGCATTAAGTATAGCTACCACGCTGACTCTATTAGCGTTGATTTGGGTCAAGGTAGTAGTGCGGTGAACTACGCAAAGTTTAATAGTGACTACAATATCACACAGACTGTGCTCTCGATGGAGGTAATGAGCAGTGGCTCGTCGGTTGTCCGTGACTATAACTACAACACCTCTAACCAACTTAGCTCGGTGGAGATGACCTCTAAGAGTTGGGCTGGAGATTTGGAGCAGGTTGAGTCTTACGATGCTCAGTTCACTTGGCAGGGTGAAGAGCTAACTGCCTATACTGTTCCGAACATATATGACGAAAGTAGCACAATAGCACAAAGGCGCACTATTAGCTATAGTGAGCAAAGTACTGTGAATGCTACAAATGCTTATCTGCTTAATCTGTTATTGTTGCCAACTGCCACTATTGATGATGTTAGCTTTATGTTGCTTCCAGGCTTTTATTTCCTACCTGTTAGCTACAACCTAATTGACACAATTACCATTGTTTCGTATGAAACTGGGGAGGCTGTTGCCGAAACTAATACGGTAAAATATGGATACAACACCGAAGGTTATATAACAACTATGAGTTTTGGTACAACTACTCTAATGATTGAATATTAGAAAATAAAATTATAAAAAGAAACAAACAAAAAGAAAATGAAAGTAACTCGTAACGATCAACCACAAAGCCAAACTACGCTTATCAGCGTGCTTATCGAAAAGGAAGACTATACTGCTACAGTAGAAAAACAACTAAAGGACTATCGTCGTAAAGCAAACATCCCTGGTTTTAGAGTTGGTTACGCCCCTATGGCACTTATCAAAAAGAGCTATGGTATGCAAACCCTTGTTGACACTACATACCGTATGGCAACTGACGCTGCCTTCGAAGAACTTAAGAAAGAAGATGGTATTGACCCAATCGGTGACCTTATGCCTGCTGAGAGCCAAGAAAAATTGGACTTCGAAAATGGCGAAAACTTCGAATTTGTATTCGAAATTGGTCAAGCTCCTGCCCTTAGCGTAGACTATACCAAAGAAGATAAAATCACTAAAGTAGTGCTTGAACCAACCGAGGAAATGGTTACTGGCTACACTGAAAACTTCCTACGCCGTTTTGGTAAACTAGAGGAAGTTGAAGTTGTTGCCAAAGAGGAAGCTCTTACAGTGGTGCTTGAAAATAACGAAATGCGCCTTGAAGATGCCTATGTTGGTCTTATCTCTATGAGCGAGGAGGAACGTGCACCATTTATCGGCAAGAAGGTTGGCGACAAAATGAGCGTTAACGTTAACGAGCTATACAAAGACCCTAAGCAAAGAGCTGCTATCCTTTCGGTTAAGGAGGAGGAGCTAGAGGGTGTTAATCCAGAGTTTGAACTAGAGATTACTATGATTCGCAACTTTGTTAACCCAGAGGTTAATGACGAGCTACTTGGTATGGCATTCCCAGAGGGTGATGTAAAGACCAGTGAAGAGTTCGAGGCTAAGATGGCAGCGGACGTTGTTCGTGAGCTTGCAAGCCAAGTTGAGTTTAAGTGGGAAGACAATGTAAGAGATTACACCCTTGCTAAGGCTGATATGACACTTCCAAGCGAGTTCCTTAAGAGATGGTTGCACTCTATCAACGAGGGCAAGTTCACTATGGAGCAAATCGAGGCTGAGTTCCCTCAATTCGAAAAGATGATGAAGTGGGATTTGGTAAAACGTGCAGTGGTTAAGGCTAACGGCTTGGAGATTACCCAAGATGACGTTATGGCAGAGGCTAAGGAGATGGCACGTATGCAGTTCCGTCAATATGGTATGGCATCGGCCGCTGACGATATGCTAGAGAACTTCGCTAAACAAATCCTTGAAAACAAGGAGGAGGCTCGTCGTATTTTCGACCGTGCTGGCGAGAAGATGGTTATCTCTGCAATTACCGAGAAGATTACCGTTGAAGAGAGCAGAATGAGCGTTGAGGATTTCTCTGCAATGTTGCAAGGTGAAAGAGAAGCTGAAGTAGCTGCTGCTGGTGCAGAGGTTGCTGAGTAAAACAAATCATAAAAAAATGAACGATTTCAAAAAATTTGCAATTTCTCAGGGCATTGGCTCTGGGAAATTGCACTCGTATAGTGAGGTAGTGGCGGGATATGTCTCGCCTACTATCATTGAGGAGAGGCATTTGAATGTTGCACAGATGGATGTCTTTTCGCGACTAATGATGGATAGAATTATCTTTCTTGGTGCGCCTATCAACGATGATGTGGCAAATATCATCCAAGCGCAGCTATTGTTCCTAGAGAGCACCGACACTACAAAGGATGTGACCCTCTATATCAATAGCCCAGGGGGTAGCGTAAGTGCAGGTCTTGGTATCTACGACACTATGCAACTTGTGGAGTGTGACGTAAGGACTATTTGCACTGGTATGGCAGCCTCTATGGGGGCGGTGTTGCTGACTGCTGGTGCTAAGGATAAACGTATGGCGTTGCCACACAGCCGTGTAATGATTCATCAGCCTATGGGTGGTGTGCAGGGTCAGGCATCTGATATCGCTATTACAGCGCGTCATATTGCGCAACTGAAGGATGAGTTATATGATATTTTGGCAAACCACTCTGGACGTGATAAGAACGATATTGAGAGAGATGCGGATCGTGATTTTTGGATGACTTCAGCTGAGGCTGTGGAGTATGGACTCATTGATGGAGTAGTAGCAAAGAGAATAAAGTAATGGATAATAATAAAGAAGTATTTGAGAATCTTTGCTCTTTTTGTGGGCGTAATGAGCAGGAGGTACGCATCTTGGTGCGTGGCGAGTGGGCTAATATCTGTGGCGAGTGTAGCGAGGATATTTATGATATGGTGCAGAAGGGACTCGGCAAGAAGAAAGAGGCGGCAATTAGTAATATAAGCGAGGCTATAAAGACCAATATCGCTAAGGATAAACCTGCAAAGATTGTGGAGTTCCTCGACGAATGGATTATTGGTCAGGACTCGGCAAAGAAGCATATCGCTGTGGCGGTCTATAACCACTACAAAAGGCTTGTTAGCAAAGAGGCGCACGATGTGGAGATTGAAAAGAGTAATATGTTGCTCGTTGGGCCTACGGGAACGGGTAAGACCCTTATTGCTAGGACTATTGCTAGGATGCTGGGCGTACCATTTGCTATTGCAGATGCTACGGCACTGACCGAGGCTGGCTACGTGGGTGAGGATGTGGAGAGCATTATCTCTAGACTCTTGCAAGCGGCTGACTACGATGTAGAGGCTGCCCAGAGGGGTATTATCTTTATTGATGAGGTGGACAAGATTGCTAGAAAGGGCGATAATCCATCTATCACTAGGGATGTGAGCGGTGAGGGTGTGCAGCAAGCACTACTAAAGATATTGGAGGGTGCAGTAGTTAATGTGCCACCACAGGGGGGTAGAAAACACCCTGACCAAAAGTATATTCAGGTCGATACCCGAAACATTCTCTTTATTGCAGGGGGTGCATTTGGGGGCATTGAGCGCAAGATTGCAGCGAGGTTGAACACCCGTGTGGTCGGTTATGGTGAGCAGACCAAAAATGCGAAGATTGATAAAGACAATATGCTACAGTACGTAACCTCGGCAGATGTGCGCACCTTTGGGCTTATTCCAGAGTTGGTGGGTCGCCTGCCAGTTATTTGTCACCTTGAGCCACTGGGCAAAGATGCGCTACTAAATATACTCACTGAGCCGAAGAATGCTATTATCAAGCAGTATAAGGCACTCTTTGCGATGGATGGCGTAAGACTAACGGTAGATAAGGCTGCGCTGGAGGTTATTGTAGACAGGGCGGTTAGTGATAAGCTAGGAGCACGTGGATTACGAGCGATATGCGAGAGGGTTATGCTTGATGCGATGTTCGAGATTCCAGGAAGTGATATTAAGACCCTGAGGGTCACAAAACAATATGTCGAAAAAATGATAAAGGGGACTTCTGAAAGCTGACCCCGAAAAAATATTAACCTTTAAAATGACTCCTAAAATGATGGTTAATCAGCTTTAGAAGTCCCCTTTAAGTACCAATGTTAACGATTAAACAGCTCCGTGATGAGCGTGAAACCACTACTAAGAAATTAGCAAAAAAAGGAATTGATGCAACCCAAACTATCGACCAAATAATTCTGGCTGATGATAAACGCAAGGCTGCGCAACAAGCACTCGATAACCTGCTCTCCGAGCAAAATAGACTTGCCAAAGAAATTGGCGGACTCTTCAAGAGTGGTAAGGGTGCAGAGGCTGAGGCTCTTAAAGCTAAAGTCGCTGAACTAAAGCAGCAAAGCGTGAGCTTCGAAGAAGAGATGCAGAGTGCTACTACTGAACTTAATGCACTTATCGTAACGCTGCCTAACGTTCCTAATGATATTGTGCCAGAGGGCAAACTTGCCTCTGATAATGTTGTGGTCAAAGAGGGTGGTGTAATCCCTACCCTAAGCGAAAAAGCAAAAAAACCGCACTGGGAAATCTGCGAAGAAAAGGCTATCGTAGACTTCGAAATGGGTGTAAAACTCACTGGTGCAGGCTTCCCGCTTTACCGTGGTAAGGGCGCAAGATTGCAACGTGCCCTGATTAACTTCTTTGTGGATTGCAACACTGAGGCTGGCTATACCGAAGTTATGCCTCCTATCGTGGTCAACGAACAGAGTGGTTTTGCTACGGGTCAGTTGCCTGATAAAGAGGGTCAGATGTACCACTGTACGGTTGATAACTTCTACTTGATTCCAACTGCCGAAGTGCCTGTAACCAATATCTTTAGAGATACTATTGTGCAAGCCTGTGAACTCCCTATCAAACTTACCGCCTACACCCCTTGCTTTAGACGTGAGGCTGGCTCTTATGGCAAAGACGTTAGGGGTCTGAACCGCCTACACCAATTCGACAAGGTTGAGATTGTTGAGGTCTCTAAACCTGAGGAGTCTTACGATAGATTGACTGCTATGGTGTCTCACGTGGAGAGTATCCTTATTAAACTAGGCTTGCCTTACCGCATTCTAAGACTTTGCGGTGGGGATATGAGCTTTACTAGTGCGCTGACCTATGACTTCGAGGTCTATTCAGCAGCGCAGGGAATGTGGCTTGAGGTATCGAGCGTATCGAACTTCGAGAGCTTCCAAGCAAATCGTCTAAAACTACGTTACCGTGGCGAGGATAAAAAGACTGCCCTTGCACACACCCTTAATGGTAGCTCACTGGCTCTTCCACGCATTGTGGCGGCTCTACTAGAGAACTACCAAACCGAAGAAGGTGTTGTGATTCCTGAGGCATTGCGTCCTTACACAGGTTTCGATATGATATAGAATGGGGATGTACACTCTAGGCATTACTTTTGTGGTAGAACCACAGTGTGAAGCATCCTTCTGGGATTACTTTAAAGGGGAGATTGTTACGCTTGCTAACAATCAACCCTTTAAGTTGTTTCGTGTCTTGAGTGAACACTACCAAGGGCACTTTTCTTTTACACTCCAAATCAAGCTCTCTGGCATTGCTCAGTACACAGAGATTAAAACAGCACTTGATAATAAAAAAAATGAGCTTGAAGAAAAATTTGGCAGCGAGGGTGTACTGCACTTTGCTACACTTCTAAAGGAGATTGAGATATGATAAGAAAGATTTTTTTGCAGGCAACTCTCTTGCTTTGTAGCAGTGTGGCAATGGGACAAATTAGTTCCGAAATTGCCCTTAAAAACCTTGAAAAGTGGTGGGGCGCAAGCACTGCCTATGCAACCCAAATGCCCTTTGTAGAGCCTACGGAGCGTAGTGTAAGAGTCTCTAGCTGTGTGCTTAGTTCGCCTATAATGGTTTCGAATAAGGGGCGTTATATTGTGCTGAGCGAGCAGTGTGAGTGGAGCTTTGATGGCAAGAGCTTCTTTTTTGATGGAGCAGAAGAGGTCAAGGTCGCCGAAACAGGCCGCTATCTGCGTGATGCCTATATTGTGGCGGTTAATCGTGGGGTGAAGAACCATCAGTTGGCGATGCCTGCCGATATGTTCTTTAGTGGCGTGGTGCATAACTTCTCAGGGGAGCTATCCGATGCACTCAGTTATGCTAAGAGTACCACACCAGGGGTGCTAGTGCTAAGCCAAGGGTGGCAAAGTGACTATGGTGCACTTTGTTTTAGTGATAGTAGTGCCAAAGAAATCATTGCCGAACTGCATAGACTAGGCTTCGTTGTGATGCTTAGCGTGGATAGCTACGTAAGCCCTGATAGTAAATATTTTAGAGACTTTAGGGATCGAGGATTCTTAGTGTGCAGTGATGAGGGTAAACCCCTTATCGAAGAGTGGAAGAATGGATATAGCGCAGTGCTAAACCTTAATGATAGTCTGGTTGGTGACTTTATGCACTCTAAGCTCACCGAGCTACAGAGCGAGTATGGCGTGGATGGCTTTAGCCTCTGCGAGGGGGAGATTGCAGCGGACTTTAACTACACTATGGTCAAAAGTGCACAGGGTGTGGGGATTAATAAGAGTGTCGAACAACTCTGCTTTTCGAGTGGACTGAGCTGGAGTAACCTGCAACGAGTAGTGCCTATGGCAATAAGCGCAGGGCTGCTGAGCTACCCCTACACTACCTTTGATATGAGCCAAAGCTCTGCACAGTGTAACCAAGAACTCTTTATTCGTGCGCTCCAAGCAATGGTGATGATGCCAGTGATGCAGCTCTGTGTAGATGACTTTATGGCTCTAAGCGACCAAAATCGTGCAATAGCTGAGAGTGTGCTTGCGCTACGTGCTCAATTCGCACCCTATATACTCGAACTAGCCCAACAAACAGCCAAAACAGGTGAGCCTATAGTCCGTGCAATGGAGTATAACTATCCCGAAAAGGGCTTCTGGGATTGTAGTGACCAATTTATGCTGGGTACTGACTATATAGTAGCCCCAGTACTTAGTAAAGATAATAAACGAATAGTACGCCTGCCTCGTGGTAGGTGGGTTGATGATAAGGGCAAAACCTTTAAAGGACCTCTTGTGATGGAGGTTAATGCTGGTATTGATAGATTACCATATTTTAAAAAGAAATAAGTGATGAATGTAGATGTAATTTTTACCCCTCTCGGAGCAGAGCCTTCTAGAATTGAGGGTCGTAGTGTAGTAGTGATTGATGTGTTTCGTGCAACCTCTTGCATCTGTACAGCACTAGAGAATGGTGCTAGCAGGATTATTGCGCTCTCAACTGTGGAGCAGTGCGTCGAGATGCGCACAAAACTGGCACTCAATGACTCAATGAAAGTGCTGCTGGGTGGTGAACGCAAAATGGTAAAGATTGATGGCTTTGATCTGGATAACTCCCCTGCTAGCTATTCTCGTGAGGTGGTCGAAGGTGCTACTATTATTATGAGCACAACTAATGGCACTCGTTCTATTGAGCTGTCGGTCAATGGAGGAGCGAAGAATGTGCTTGTGGGTTCGATGTTTAATGCTCGTGCGGTGGCGGCTCGACTCTTGGAGTTGGGTGATGATGTGGTGATATTTTGTGCAGGTCGTCAGGATAGGTTCTCGGTCGAGGATACTCTGTGTGCTGGCTATATTGCCACGTTGCTGAGTGAGATGGGTGGTGTGGAGCTGAGGGATGTAGCGTGGTGGGTGGCCGATAGTTATAGGAATAATATCGACAAGGAGGGTGAATTGATGCTCCGTAATTCGCATTACCTACGTATGACGGAGATTGGTATTCAGAGCGATGCGTTGCATTGTTTGGAGCGTGATATATATGATAGTGTTCCGCATCTTGACAATGGTGTATTGACTATAAAGTAGGGGGTGGTGCCACTGGGGTCAGTTTTTAGATGTCCCCTAGAATAATAAAAGCTACTCCAACACCTTGCGATTCAACAATGCGTGAGATATAGATAAAGCATCAGCGTACTCTATCTCATCGCCTAAAGCAATACCCCTCGAAATTACAGATACCTTCAACGCTACACCACTCAAACGACGTGTGATATAGAACTGCGTTGTCTCTGCCTCAATAGTGGACGGAAGTGCCAATATAACCTCCTTTACGCTATCTTGTTCAATCACCTTAAGAAGCTTATCAATCCCCAAATCAGAAGGCGTAACACCACTTAATGGCGAAATCACTCCACCCAAAACGTGATACATCCCACCATAATTCCCCGTACCCTCGATAGTCAATAAATCAGCCACATTCTCCACCACACAGACCGTGGAGTGGTCACGCTGAGGGTCACAGCAAACATCGCACAACTCATTGTCACTGAGATTATTGCACCGTGCACACCGCTTTGCATCACGTCTAAACTGATATATTGAGCCAGCGAACTGGTCAGCCTCCTCTATATCCCACCGCAAAATATGAAGTGCCAGGCGTAGAGCGGTTCTACGTCCTACGCCTGGCAGCTTGGTGAGTTCACCAACAACATTATCTAGCAGTTGTGACACTATTTGCCGTGACAATTTTTATACTTCTTGCCACTACCGCACGGGCAAGGTTCATTACGCCCAACGGTCTTTTCGACGTGCACTGGGGCAGGCTTTTGTTTTTCACCCTGACCAGCATTAAGTGCAGCATCGGTACGTGAGGTCTGTAGCTTGCTTACATCCTGAGTCCTAGGAGCTTCAGCCTTTTTAGGAGCAGCCTGACGTTGCGCAACTGGGATGGTTGCCTTAAGTAGTGTAGAGATCACCTCACGGTTAACATCCTGAACCATAGTTTTGAAGAGTCCGAAACTCTCGAACTTATAGATAAGAAGCGGATCTTTTTGTTCGTATGATGCGTTCTGTACCGACTGTTTAAGGTCATCCATTTCACGCAGGTGTTCCTTCCACTTATCGTCAATGGTCACAAGCATTGAGATACGTGAGAACTGTCGCATTACCTCAGCACCCTGGCTTTCCACTGCCTTTTTAAGGTTAGTTGAGACATTAAAGCCACGTCTACCATCGGTAATAGGAATCATAATATTTTCGAAGTTAGCACCCTGTTCGTCATAGACTTTTTTGAGTACTGGGTATGCGACTTGTGCAATAACGTCACTACGGCGTTTAAGCGCAAGGGTCATACTTTCGACTAGTTTTTCAATAATCTGGTCTTCTTTAAGGTCGCCATACTCTTTTTCGGTGAGCAGTGGTTCTACCGAGGTAGCCGAGATAAACTCTAGCTTAAAGTCTTCGTAGTTAAGTCCAGCTGAGCGGTTATCCTCGACAAATTGGCTAGCGAACTCCGACATCATTAGGTTTAGGTCAATATCAATACGCTCTCCGCTGAGTGCATTGCGACGACGGTTGTAGATTACCTCACGTTGCGAGTTCATCACATCGTCATACTCAAGTAGGCGTTTACGCATACCGAAGTTATTTTCTTCGACCTTTTTCTGGGCACGTTCTATTGCTTTGGTCATCATACCAGCTTGAATACTCTCACCCTCTTTGATACCCATAGTATCCATAAGTCTAGCGATACGTTCTGAGCCAAACAGGCGCATCAGGTTATCTTCCAGCGACACGAAGAATTGCGAGCTACCTGGGTCACCTTGACGACCTGCACGACCTCTCAACTGACGGTCTACACGTCTACTCTCGTGACGCTCAGTACCAATAATTGCAAGACCACCAGCAGCTTTCACCTCCGCTGAGAGTTTAATGTCGGTACCACGACCTGCCATATTCGTTGCTATTGTCACCTGCCCTGCATTACCTGCATCTGCCACGACCATTGCTTCGCTTTGGTGCTGTTTCGCATTGAGCACGTTGTGTTTAACGCCACGAAGTTTTAGCATCTTGCTGAGCAGTTCGGAGATTTCCACCGAGGTAGTACCAATAAGCACTGGGCGACCAGCATCGACCATTGCCTTAGCCTCTTCGATAACGGCAGCATACTTCTCACGCTTAGTTTTATAGATTATATCTTGTCTATCATCTCTTGAGATTGGGCGGTTAGTAGGGATTACAATCACGTCCAATTTATAGATGTTCCAAAGTTCGCTTGCTTCGGTTTCGGCAGTACCGGTCATACCAGCTAGTTTGTGGTACATACGGAAGTAGTTTTGGAGCGTAACGGTAGCGAAGGTTTGCGTAGCGGCTTCGACCTTAACGTGTTCCTTTGCCTCGATTGCTTGGTGCAGACCATCAGAATAGCGTCTGCCCTCCATAATACGACCCGTCTGTTCGTCAACAATCTTCACTTTATTGCCATCCACGATATATTCGGTATCCTTTTCGAACATAGCGTAAGCTTTGAGCAGTTGGTTAACGGTGTGTACCCTTTCGCTCTTTACGGCATATTCAGCTAGCATTGTATCTTTTGCTTCGGCACGTTTTTCCTCCGACAGCGACTCGTCGTCCTTAAGTCTTGCAATCTCGCTACCAATATCAGGTAGTACAAAGAACTTTACATCACCACTTCTACCAGCCATAGCCTCGTGCCCCTTGTCCGTAAGGCTCACCGAGTTCATCTTCTCTTCGATAACGAAGTATAGGTCATCAGTGATTTCGTGCATACGCTTCGAGTTATTCTCCATAAAGGTATTTTCGGTCTTTAGCAGCAGTGTGCGCATACCATCCTCCGAGAGGAATTTAATCAGTGGTTTGCTCTTAGGCAGACCCTTGTGCGAGCGATAGAGCAGAATACCACCCTTTTCAGTATCCCCCGCAGTGATTAGCTTTCTAGCATCACTTAGCAAGGTTGTACATAGTGCCTTTTGTTGTGAATAGAGGTTAGCCACCATTGGGTTATACTCCTCGAAGAGTTGGTCTTCACCCTTAGGCACAGGCCCAGAGATAATAAGCGGCGTACGAGCATCGTCAATCAACACCGAGTCAACCTCATCGACAATAGCGAAGTGGTGAGGGCGTTGCACAAGGTCATCCACCTTATTTGCCATATTATCACGCAAGTAGTCAAAACCAAACTCATTGTTCGTACCAAAGGTAATATCAGCTTTATAGGCTTCTCTACGAGAGTTCGAACCTGGTCTATGTTTGTCGATACAGTCTACGCTGAGTCCGTGGAATTGATAGAGGGGTCCCATCCACTCCGAGTCACGTTTCGAGAGGTAGTCATTCACCGTCACGACGTGCACCCCTTTGCCGCATAGTGCATTAAGGAATACTGGCAGCGTAGCCACAAGGGTCTTACCCTCACCCGTTGCCATCTCCGCCACATTACCTTTATGGAGTGCCACCCCACCAAAGAGCTGTACATCGTAGTGCACCATATCCCATTTAATGGTATTACCTCCAGCAGTCCACTCAGTCGAGTAGAGAGCCTTATCATCTTCAATATTAACGAATTCACGGGTAGCAGCAAGATCTCTATCAAAGTCCGTAGCAGTAACTTCCACCACGTCATTTTGCGAGAAGCGTCGTGCCGTATCCTTTACAATAGCAAAGGCTTCGGGCATAATCTCTAGCAGCACCTCTTCGATTTTTTCGTTAACGTCTTTTTTGAGTTTATCTTTGGTAGTAGCGATTTTTTCTTTCTCTTCGATAGAGATAGAGTTATCCTCCATCTTAGCAGTACACTCTTCAATCTCGCTTTCCATAGGGGCAATAGCCTCACTAATTTTAGCTTTCAGGGCAGTAGAGCGTGCTCTGAGTTCATCATTTGAGAGCGTTTCGATGGTAGGGTATATCTCAGCAACGGCCTTTACGTAAGGTTCGATAGCTTTGCGGTCTTTATCAGCTTTAGAGCCCAGAAAGAGCTTAATTATGGATTGTACTATTGGCATTTTTTATGTTTTTTATATAGTATTAAGATTCAAAGATAGTGCTTTATTTTTAATATGCAAACTCATAGAATTTACTTTCTTTAGCCCAACTATAGTTATTAGTGTAAATTTCTAGTGTATTTGGTTGCGAAAGCTTAGGGATATAGATACTAAGCCCACAGAAGGTGTCAACTGTAATCTCGCCGTAGTAGTCCCCTTCGAAGAGTATTGGCGTGGCAGCCTTGTAGACAATGGCATCGTCCATAGCACTTAGCACACTGGTGGCATCATCCCCCCACGTCCTCTCTAACATATCTCCCATATCCCAGAGCAGGTCTTTAAAGTTATAAGAACTACCCAAGTATCTGCCGAATTGTTGCTGGGCAGTAGGGGTAACACCACTCGGAAGTTTCGCAAACTGCTCAGCCACGGCATCTAACTTCTCAAGCTCCACAACAGAGATAGTTGCAGATTGATTAACCCCCGACTGACTATTGTAGTAATTAAAGAAGTTTTGAGCAACTCCTAGCGCATCACCATCAATGAGAGCCTGAAAACCTGAGTCATAAGGGTAGCCATTGGCAAGCACCTCGGCAACCGAACTAACATAGTATTTAGCATTATTACGCAGCTCAAAAGCGGCCTCCACCGAACCCATATAACAAGCATCGAAGTAGATATACTCAAAGGTCAAGTCCGTTGGCAGAGCATCTGCAAGGTCATATATCTCCATCTCACCAGGGAAAGCATAGCACGAACCAAAGGTCTTTTCAGGGTCAAGGGCAGGGGCAGTTGCAGGCGACATACCATCTGGCAACCAACCTGTGGCGTGTGACCACAAGACTAAAGAGTACTGCTCAGCATCGCTAAGCTCACGACACCTCTCAATAGCATCCTGCAAGGTGGCAGGGTCAGTAGGGTCAGTATTCGAGGGGTATGTATAAAGCGTTTCGCTTACAATGGTGCTAGTCTGGTCGTGCACAAGCTCCATAATGCTGCAATTTCCACTGGAACTATTATAGAATAAGAGCACCTTGTTGCCCGAAGTCGGATCATAAGCACTCTCCATCATATTGATATTCTGCACCGCATAGCTCGATAGATTATTATTGGCAATCATATAGACAATAACAGTGTGCTCATTGATAGGCTCTTCAGGCTGTGGTTCTTCGCCATTGCAGCCAACAAAGACACTGAGTGCCAAAAGGCTGAGTACCCTAGCGATATTTATTATTTTTTTGTTCATCTTCTTCTATCATTTTTATGTAACTAAAGTATCTTTCTGGGGCAATATCATCATTTTCGACTGCCTTTCTAACGGCACATTTTGGCTCGTGGGTGTGCGTACAGTTATAGAACGAACAATCTGGAGCATATCGCATAATCTCTGGAAAATAGTGCCAAAGTTCCTCTTTTTCTATATCCACTAGTCCAAAACCCTTGATGCCAGGGGTGTCTATCAAGTATCCACTCTCCCCAAAGTTAAAGATTTCGGAGAAGGTGGTGGTGTGTTTACCTTTTTTGTGGTATGACGAGATTTCGCCAGTTTTGAGTTCAAGGTTAGGGTCAATAGCGTTAATGAGCGATGATTTCCCCACGCCTGAGTTCCCCGAAAAGAGCACCACTTTGCCTCGCACCTCATCCCTAAGCTCGCTGACTCCTTCGCCCGTTGTAGCCGACACTATAAAGACCTCATAGCCAGCTTTGCGGTATATCACCAAAAACTCCTCGCTAGGCATAGCAATATCGCATTTATTGATAACGATTTTCGCTTCTACGCTATACGCCTGGGCAGCAACCAGCACTCTATCAATAAACTCAAACGAGGTTTCGGGTTCACGCAGCGATGCCACCACATAGAGCGTATCAATATTCGAGGCGATGATGTGTTTTTGTCGAGAGAGGTTAGTAGATTTTCTCACCAGATAGTTCTTTCTTTGCTCCACGCTATCAATAATCCATTCGCCCACACTATTTTGCAGAGCCACCACCCAGTCACCCACCACAACGGGAGCGGTGGAGGTTGCTCCGCTGAGTCTGAGTGAGCCACGCAGGCGTGCAGAGAATGACTCTTTGCCATTCTCAGCTTGCAGAGTAAACCAACTACCTGTGCTCTTTGTAACTATTGCTCGCATTCGTGCAAAGGTACTATAATTATACCAAATCTGCAACCTTATATAAAGTGTCTTCTATAAATTAGCTTTTTAAGGAGTAGATTTACAGATCTATTTGAGCCCCCTTTTATGATGAAAGTTTGTTAGTGCTTGTAGTATTACAGACTAAAACCAATACTAGAGTAGAAAAAAAACACTAAAAAATTAATGGCGTATCTGCAAATTCGCAAATTTTAAAACCCTGCGCTTTAAAATTCCAGAAAAAAGTATTAACTTAGCACCCTAATATAAGAATCTGTTTAAGTTTTTCTTTTCTAAGATTGTTAAGAGAGATGTTGCTTTAATTTTCTCTTCTTTGTACGAGGCGCATAGCAATAGCTATGTAACGAATAGAAAAAGAGAAAAGTGAAGAGATAGATCCTTAACAAATTAGAAAAGAGAAATTTAAACAGATTCTAAATAGCACTATGATGGCAAAAAAAATTACAAAACAAAGCCTTATGGTAGCAGTGACTATCGCTGCTGCCCTTAGCCTGTGTAGTTGCGTATCTATGAAAAGCTACCGAGAAACCAAAGCGCAAATGCTCTGGAACGAACTGGAACTTGCACACAGACAAGCTACCATCGACTCCCTAAGTACAGTGAACGCCACTCTGATTAAACAATCTAAAGCGTTTGACAGCAAAATGGCCACCAAAGAAAGTGAACTGCGTGAGCTGAAAAGCCAAAAAAGTAGGCTGGAGGTGGAAAATACCCTTATGCGCTCGGAACTGAATATGTCGGAAACAAAATAATGGGGACTTCTAAAAATTGACCCCACTAAAATTTAATTAATAAAAATGGATATAAAAATAGGTTTTGATGCCTTTGGGCGATATTTTGGTTGATTTTTCACCTTTTTCTGGTCGAATAGCCCGCTATTAGACCAAAAATGCGGCAAAAACTCACCTCAAAATCTCATCCCAAATCCACCAAATCAATTTTTAGAAGTCCCCTAATCAAACAATGTATAAAAGAGTACTACTAAAACTTAGCGGCGAATCGCTCGGAGGAGGAGCAGGTGCAGGACTCTGCCCCGAAAACTTTAATAGCTATGCTACCCAAATAGCCAAAATGGCTACACAAGGCGTGCAAATTGGTATCGTTATCGGGGGTGGAAATATCTTCCGTGGACTCAGTGGACTCGGCACTGGGGTTGATAGAGTAAAGGGCGACCAGATGGGTATGCTCGCTACGGTGATTAACTCGCTTGGACTCTGTGCTGCACTCCAAAGAATCGGATGCCCTGCAAAGGTTATGACCTCGATTAATATGAGCCCCGTTGGCGAACACTTCTCTGCCGAAAAAGCTAGAGAATACCTAAGCCAAGGAACAGTAGTGCTTATTGCTGGGGGAACGGGTAACCCATACTTTACTACCGATAGTGCCTCGGCTCTGCGTGCCGTGGAAATCGAAGCAGAAGCTCTGCTTAAGGGCACTAGAGTAGACGGTATCTACACCGCTGACCCAGAAAAAGACCCTACGGCTACTAAGTTCTCTGAAATCTCCTTTGATGAGGTGATTGCAAAACAGCTAAAGGTTATGGACATTACTGCCTTTACTATGTGTAGGGAGAATAAGTTGCCAATCGTGGTCTTCGATATGGACACCGAGGGCAACCTAGAGAAAATATTGAATAAAGAAAATATCGGAACAATCGTACAATAAACAAATATAATTAATACAAAAAGATGGGAACAAAACGTGAAATCCTTGATGCTGCATCTCCAAAGATGCAAAAAGCACTTGACCACTTCGAAGTGTCGATGGCTAACATTAGAGCAGGTAAAGCCTCAAACAATATGTTGAATGGGGTGTTGGTAGAGAGCTACGGTCAGAGTATGCCTCTTAGTGGTGTGGCTAGTGTTACTGTGCCAGATGCTAAGACTATTCTTATCCAACCGTGGGACAAAAATGTAATCGGTGCCATTGAAAAGGCTCTTATTAATGCTAATCTTGGTATGACTCCATCGAATAACGGTGAGGTGATTCGCCTAAATGTACCGCCACTTACCGAGGAGCGTCGTCGTGAGCTTGTTAAACAAGTGAAGAGCGATGCTGAGAGCGCACGTATCACACTTCGTGGTGTAAGACGTGAGGCTATCGAGGCTATCAAAAAGGCTATCAAAGCGGAGGGACTTCCTGAAGACGTTGCCAAAGATGGCGAAGCTGAAGCACAAAAAATGGTTGACACTATCTCTAAGAAAATCGACGAGATGGTATCTGCTAAGGAAAAGGAAATTATGACAGTATAGTTATTTTTCATAAAAGGGATGTGCAGAGAAAATTACTGCACATCCCTTCTATGAGATAATATACGTTAATAGTCAGCAAGTAGAGCCTCGGCTCTGTCTTGATCAATAGAATTAACCGACAGTGTAACCTGACCTCCCGCAAGTGGCATTACATTAATTAGATTCTCTCCTGCAATGGCACACTCAATGCCATTGTCACGAAGAACAGCTGCTGCAATTTGTGCACGCACGTCGCTGTTGAAACGTTTTACTACTACAATTCCCATAATCTTGCTTTTTAAAAAAGTTAATAACCAATCTAACTGTACCACAAATATAATGAAAAAAATTCTATTCTTTACTATGGCAGTCATAGTTTCTTCTTGCTCGGGTGGCAGCAAGACTCAAAAAATCACCACCAAAGCATACCCTGCAACCAGAATGGACTCAACAGTAGTCGAAAACTATCACGGCACTCAGGTTGCTGACCCTTACCGCTGGTTGGAAGATGACCGTAGCGAAGAGACCGCTGCGTGGGTTAAGGAGCAAAATGCCTTTACTCAAGACTATATCTCGCAAATCCCATTCCGTGATGATATTAAGGAGCGTCTAACCGAACTCTTTAACTATCCTACTCAGGGCGCACCTGCCAAACACGGTGACTATTACTACTACTCTAAAAACGATGGGCTTCAAAACCAAAGCGTAATTTACTATACTCTTGGTAAGGATGGAGAGGAGATGGTCTTTATCGACCCTAACAAACTCAGCGAGGATGGCACTGTGGCTCTTACGGGGCTTAGCTTCTCGCAAGATGATAAGTACTGCGCCTATGTAACTTCGGAATCTGGCTCAGACTGGGTGGAAATCCGTGTTATGGACGTGGCTACTAAAGAGATTCAACCTGACCTTATTAAGTGGGTTAAGTTTAGTGGTGCTAGCTGGGGCGATGGCGGTTTCTATTATAGTGGTTACGAAGAGCCTGATGGCTCGGCACTCTCTGCTGTTAATGAGTACCAAAAGGTCTACTTCCACAAGCTGGGAACTGACCAAAGCCAAGATAAACTAGTCTTTGAGGATAGAGAGCACCCATTGCGCTACTTCTCTGGCTCGCAAAGTGATGATAATAAATGGGTCTTTGTTAGCGGTAGCGAAGGTACTCACGGTACTGAACTATACTACAAAAATGCTAAGGATAAAGACTTTAAGGTGCTATTCCCTGGGTTTGAGTATGATTACGAGGGGGTTGACTGTGTCGACGACGTGCTATATGTGCTGACTAACGATGGCGCAGAAAATTTTAAGCTAGTGGGCGTGAACCTTAACAATACCAAGGAAATCACTGATATTGTACCACAAAGCGAGGATTTGCTTTTATGGGCTACAACCTCTGGCGGATATATCTTTGCTGGTCACCTAAAGGATGCTTCAACTAAGGTATCACAATACACTCTTTCTGGCGAAAAGGTGCGTGAAGTGGAGCTACCAGGTATCGGTAGTGCTGGTGGATTTGGTGGCGAAAAGGAAGATACTACCGTATTCTATAGCTTCTCTAGCTTCAATGTGCCTCCTACATACTATGAGTATAATGTCGCTACTGGCGAATCTACACTATACCTTGAAACCAAAGTAAACTTCGACGTTACTAAATATACCGTTGAACAGGTCTTCTACCCAAGTAAAGATGGTACAGAGGTGCCAATGTTCTTGGTCTATAAGAAGGGCTTGGAGCGTAACGGTAATGCCCCTACTATGCTATATGCTTACGGTGGGTTCAATATCTCTGTAACGCCTAGCTTCTCGACATCTACCATCCTGCTACTAGAACAAGGTGGCGTCTATGCCCTTGCCAATATCCGTGGCGGTGGCGAATATGGCGAAAAATGGCACAAAGGCGGTATGCTCGAAAAGAAACAAAATGTATTTGATGACTTTATCGCTGCTGGCGAGTACCTTATCAAAGAGAAATACACTAGCAAAGAAAGATTGGCTATTGACGGTGGTTCGAATGGTGGATTGTTGGTGGGAGCGTGCTTGGTGCAACGCCCTGACCTCTTTGCAGTGGCATTCCCTGAGGTTGGTGTGCTAGATATGCTACGCTACCATAAATTTACTATCGGTTGGGGATGGGTCGTTGAGTATGGCTCAAGCGACAATGCAGCGGACTTTGAGTACCTATACAAATACTCTCCGCTACACACAATCAAAGATGGCGTTTGCTACCCTGCTACAATGGTTATGACAGCCGACCACGATGACCGTGTAGTGCCTGCCCATAGCTTTAAGTTTGGTGCGACGCTGCAACAAGCACAAGGATGCGATAACCCAGTACTAATTCGTATTGATGCTAATGCTGGTCACGGTGCTGGTAAACCAATTAGCAAGATTATTGACGCTAAGGCTGACTTCTGGGCATTTATGCTCCAAAACACTGGCGTTGGATACAATAAAGAGCTCTCTAAATAAATATTAACACATATCATTAACACATAACATTAACAAACAAAAAACTATGAGAAGACAAATCGTTGCAGGAAACTGGAAGATGAACACTACTCCTGCTCAAGGGGTAGAACTACTAAAGGGCGTTGCCGAACTAAAAGGTACAATTACAGCAGAAGTTGAACTAATCGTTGCACCTGCTTTCACTCACCTTAGCGAAGCAGTAAAGGCTGCCGCAGGTACAGGTGTTGAGGTTGCTGCACAAAACTGCGCTGCTGAGGCTAAAGGTGCTTACACTGGTGAGGTATCGGCCGAAATGATTGCATCACTTGGTATTAAATATTGTATCCTTGGTCACTCTGAACGTAGAGAGTACTATGGCGAAACTAGCGAAACCCTTAACAAAAAAATGGCACAATGTTTTGCTAATGGTCTTGCTCCTATCTACTGTATCGGCGAAAGACTAGAAGAGCGTGAGGCTAACAAACAAGAGGATGTTTGCCGTGCGCAAATCGAGGAAGTTGTCTTTAACCTTACTGCCGAAGAGTTCGCTAGCGTTGTTATCGCTTACGAACCAGTTTGGGCAATCGGTACTGGTAAGACTGCTACTTCTGAACAAGCTGAAGAGATTCACGCATTTATCCGTTCGGTACTTGCAGAAAAATTTGGCAGCGAGGCAGCTGACAAGACTCCTATCCTTTATGGCGGTAGCTGTAAACCATCTAATGCAGAGGAGATTTTCTCTAAAGCAAATGTTGATGGCGGTTTGATCGGTGGTGCTGCACTAGTAGCTAGCGACTTTATCGGCATAGCAAAAGCATTTTAATTAGTGCATTTTTAAAGATTAGGTTAGCTTTCGGTAATTTTTTTACTGAGAGCTAACTTTTTTATTGTCAGGCATTTAGATTTTTTATTGTAAAAAAAGTGCGAAAAAAGTGCGAAAAAAATTTGGAGAATGGGATTTTTTATCTATCTTTGCACTCACAATACAAAAGGGGAGCATAGCTCAGCTGGTTCAGAGCATCTGCCTTACAAGCAGAGGGTCACAGGTTCGAATCCTGTTGCTCCCACAAAAGAGGTCACCGAGGGGTGATCTCTTTTTTTTTGTGGCTAGGGTTTGTTATAGCTTGTATTGTAACAAACTAAAATGATTAAAGTTTTTTGGTTCTTTTGTTCACAAAAGAACGGTGGAATCAGTCCGCTAGAGTAATGAGCAAGGCGGATGCCTTGCCTAAAAATCAAAGACAAAAATCTTTCGGTTGTAAAACCGAAAGCTAGCGCAAACTCCAATGAAAAATCTTTTGGGGGTTTGGAGGAACGACAAACAAAAAAATCGAATGATTTTTTTTTCAAACCCCCAAAGCTATTGCTCTGTTGTAGTGCTTTAGTTTGAGCTTGTATTATTACAGACTAAAATGATTAAAGTTTTTTGGTTCTTTTGTTCACAAAAGAACGGTGGAATCAGTCCGCTAGAGCAATAGCAAGGCGAATGCCTTGCCTAAAAATCAAAGACAAAAATCTTTCGGTTGTAAAACCGAAAGCTAGAGCAGACAATTCAGTACGGGTCATTGTTATAGTTTTAGCTTGTAGTATTACAGACTAAATAATGAAAGTTTTTTGGTTCTTTTGTTCACAAAAGAACGATGGCATCAGTCCGCTAGAGCAGTGAGCTAGTGCAAACTCCAATAAAAAATCTTTTGGGGGTTTGGGCGAAGACCAAACTGGAAAATCGAAGATTTTCCTCCCAAACCCCCAAAGCTATAGCAATACCATAGAGTTCTAGCTTAGTGGACTGTCCGTCCCCTAAAACCCCTGAGATACTTTTTGATAAGCCAAAAAGTATCCAAAAAGCTTTTGAAGCGTGAAATGTTACGTGAATTTCTAGAAAGCTCTGGTTCTTGGGGTCAAAGGTGAGAATTGCCACAGTGTTTTTTGTTGATATTTTGCTAGCTTAGTTTGCAAAGGTTGTGTAAGCCTCGTTTAGAGCCAAAAAACACGCAATTCTCCCTATTTCTTTTCCTCCCCAAGAACCACAGCTTAAGAAATTCTACGGAACACTTCAGGGCTTCGTTTTTAGTTTGTTAGAACCAGTACTTCGCATTTTTATTTAGTCGAGCCTTAAAAACGAGCAAATCCGATCTCAGTAATCTTACGAGATCGGATTTTTGCAATGATATAGCTAGAAACATTTAGCATATAGCTACAAATGTATAGCCACAAAAA
>JAWXTM010000026.1:0-26194 GCA_044433505.1 Rikenellaceae bacterium | reverse complement strand
TTTTGGTTGATTTTTCACCTTTTTTCTCTCGAATAGCGGGGCTATTAGAGAGAAAATGCGGCAAAAACTCAACTCAAAATCTCATCCCAAATCCACCAAATCAGTTTTTAGAAGTCCCCTTCAAATACACACCAAAGAAATGAAACATCTTTTCGCTAGCATTACCACTCTATTTTTATTAAATAGTTGCGTACATATTGATGAGCCATCGAGCCAAAACCAAGCACAAATGGTCATCGCTCTTCAAAAAAATGCCATTACAACTATGGCAACTACCCAACTGCCTAACGCTAACGAGGATGCCAATATCTCGAACCTAATACTCTACATCTTTGACTCGCAGAGTCAAGAGATTGAACTAATCTACAATGCCACTGATAGCGAAATCAACATTGGGCAGATAGTCGTTAATATCTCCACAGGGCTAAAGGATTTTTATATAGTGGCTAACTACGACGTTAAAGATACCTCAAGGCTTATGGCAGTTAGCGAGTACAGTGACCTAAGGTATCAGAGTACTGATCTCTCACTACTCAAGGAGGGTGAGTTTATTATGCGTGGCAAGTCGCTAGACTTTATGGTGGAGCAAAACAAGAGCCAACGTGTTGATATAGAACTGAGTCGTGCTGCTGCAAGAATCGTTATCAAAGATATGGAGTGTTTCTTTTCCTGCGACAGAGATCAAGATAAACTATACATTGACTCAATTTATCTACTCAACGCCAGTGCTTTGAGTTCTTACACAGAGCCTTCCTATATGTTCTCATCGGGCAAGACCTACGACAGAGTACCCAGTACAATTTTCAATTTCCAGAACTACGACTGTGCAAAATACATTGCCATCATAGATAACTGCACCACCTACGCAGAGGAGACAAAGTATGGTTCACACTACTACACCTACCAAAACTTCAATAGCGACGAACCAACGCTACTAGTAATCACAGGCTACTACCCTTCTCCACCAGAGAGAGTCTACTACACCTTTGCAATCAACAATAATGGCGTACTGGAAGGCAACTATAGTTATGAATTCTACATTGAGTTCTACGGTGGAGGTTCCAGCACTCCCGAAACAGAACTCACTGGAGCAAAATGCGAGCTAAGAGTATCACCTTGGCACGAATACGACTCATCAATAACCTTTGACTAATGAAACAGCGACTCTTATGCTTCTTGGTATTATCGCTATATTGCTGTACCAAAGAAACCGAAATTACAGAAAGCGAGCTAGCACCAACCGTGCGTATATCCCTAGAAACAACATCCCAAAACATTGTAGAGAGCAAGGCAACTGTCCGTGAGGAGTTCAACACCATTAATCTCTTTGTGTTTGACAGCGAAGGCAGCCTGCTATACCAAAGATACTACGACAATATAATCAATAATACGCTCACCTTTGTGGGGGTTGTGGGCAAGTCACAAGTCATTATGATTGCAAATGTCGAAGAGATAACCTCCGCTATCACATCCATAGATGATATAACGTCGCTTTCGGAGCAAACCACCAACCTTGATGCAATGTACACTGACAAGACCATTGAGCTAGAAAGGGCAACATCAAGCTCTCAGGTTGTGGACTATGGCACATTCTACTTTACACGCTACATTGCCAAGGTCTCTGTGGTATTGGATTTCACGGGGCTTGATTGCAACGTATCGATCACCCCGACTCAAATCGCAATAAAACAAATTCCCTCAAGTGTTGTTCTTTGGGGTGATAACACACCTAAAACCTCAGAAATAACCTCAGATGGAGATAGTTACAGAGATAATCTTACCCCACGCACTCACCAAGATGCAACGCCCTTTTATATGTTTGAGAATTTGCAGGGAACTGGCAGCTATACGAATGAAAAGAGACCTGCTAGAGGCTCAAGAAAATGTTGCACATATATAGAGATTACTACTGAGTACACGCTCTATTGTGATACATACGAGGTGACATATCGCCATTATATTGGCAATAACGAAACCGACAACTTTGACATTAATCGAAATACGTGGTACCGCTACACGGTTTACTTCACTGGCTATGGAGGCTTTTATGAGAATAGCTGGCGAGTGAGCATAACACGCTAGAACTCAACTTCGAAGAGTGTGTCCCAGAGTTTGCCTGTCAGGTATAGCTTCTGACTCAAAGAGTCGTAGGCAATACCATTAATCACATCGGCACTTGGCTTATTACCAATTTGGTGTACTAGCTTGGTGCAATCCAGATACTCTAGCACACGTCCGCTCTGAATATCAATAACTGCAATAAGATCAGAGCAGTATATATTTGCATAGAGCTTTCCGTCAATAATCTCTAGCTCATTGAGGTAGCGCACCTTGCCACGATTATCCTCGACATCAAAGCTCCTCTTCACCCTAAAAGTGGTAGGGTCAATGACCTTAATCTGCGAAGTACCATCGCTCATCAACAGCTCATCGCCATAGGCAACCAAACCCCATCCCTCGCCACTATAACTAAGTGTTTCGAGTTTGCGGAGCGAGTTTGCATCATAGACAAAGCACTTGCCCTCCATCCACGTCAACTGATAGAGCTTTCCAGCAAGTAGCGCAAGCCCCTCACCAAAAAAATCACCCGAGAGTGCTACCTCCTTTTCAACCTTACCACTATTAATGTCAACTACCATCAGCTTAGAATCTCCATACTGCCCAGTACTCTCATACATCTTACCATCCGCAAAGAGCAACCCTTGGGTATAGCTCGAAGGGTTATGAGGAAATTTTCTCACAACTTTTACACTCTTAAAGTTTGGTGCTTCGATAGTTTTTTGTTCAGTTTTGGTAGTTGCAATAGAACTAGAGGAGTTTGTAGCAACTCCGCCACCGCACCCAACAAAGAAACACAATGCTATTAGATAAAATACTCTCATAAGATATTCTTAAATTTTTTACTTCTAAATATATAGTACAGAACGATACTGCCTTGATAAACCTGCTTGACCTTTCGATAGGGTATATCACTGTACTTGTCAAACTTTTTGCGCATACGCCAGAAGTCATAGTGTGCGCTAAATATCGCCCCTGCAAATTTCCATTTTGCAGTCAACAGATAGCTAAACGCCCTTAAAAAATCCGTACCCATCCTAAGAAAATAGACCCCCGAAAAACGCCACCTCGAAAGATTTTTATAGAGCATTGCTATATTATTCCTAAAGTTAAGGTATGTTTTGCGTGGCGACCACACTGGCAGCGTTCCTGCCCCAATATGAAAGACCACACTACTTGGCACAACCTTAATACTATAGCCCATCCTGCGCAACCTCCAGCACATATCAATCTCCTCCATATGGGCAAAAAAGAGAGCATCCAACCCACCAGAAAGATGATACGCCTCAGCTCTGATGGCAAGTGCCGCCCCCGAAGCCCAAAAAATCTCACGCTCATCGTCATACTGCCCCACATCCTCCTCGCACTCATTAATCAACCTTCCCCTACAAAACGGATACCCCATAGCATCTATAAAACCACCGCTTGCACCAGCATATTCGAAGTGAGTGTGTCGCCCAAAGCTAAGTATCTTTGGCTGAATGGCAGCCGTAAGAGGTTCTCTGTCAAAGACTTCTGCAATAGGAAGCAACCATCCCTCGCTAACATCCACATCGGAGTTCAACAGGATGTAATACTCAGGTGGATTCTCCGACTCACTAAGCCTAGAGAGAGCATTGTTATACCCCCCTGCAAAGCCATAATTCTGTGAAAACTCAATAATTTCGACCCTTTGGGCAAACTCTCTATGCAGCATCTCAACCGAATTATCGCTCGAACCATTATCCGCCACCACAACCCTCGCACCACTGCTCTTTTCCAGAACAGAGGGTAAGAACTTTTCAAGGAAGTTTACTCCATTGTAGTTCAATATTACAACTGCATAGTTTTTCATTAGACTTCCTTATCTTTATTAGCCACCGAGAGGCTATCCCCACGGCGTGCAACATAGTTTGGCATATTTTGCTGGGCATTCCACTCACGTTTCCACCTACGGTGACTCCACATCCACAGTTCGGGACGCTCCTGAATCATAGCCTCCAATTTTTCCAGATACCGAACGATAATTTCACCACGCTCAACTCTTTCCTCTCCATCATATATTACCTCAAAGGTAGCGGAGTAATTCCCCCTCTTATCTTTACTCATATTTAGGAACACGACTGGCATCTTATAGCGTAGAGCCAGACGCTCCATACCATTAAAGACAGGTGTAAGCCTACCCATAAAATCGCACCAATAAGAGCCTGTATGCCCCAGTGCCGATTGGTCAGCAATCATAGCGAGTGCCACGGGTTCGTGGTTTCTATTAGCATCGTAGACCACTCTACCCACACTCTCCATAGCCACTGGTTCTACCCCAAAGCGAGAGCGTGCATCTCTGAATATCCTATCAAAAACTTTATTGTGCAGAGGGCGATAGACAGCCTTCGTTCTAGCCTTTTTAGCATACTCACCCCACAGCGTGGTCAATTCCCAACTACCAAAGTGCGCCATAGCCGAAATCCAACTACGCCCTGCCATAAACTCCTCTGTCTCTTCGGCATTAGTAAACTCTATGCGCTTAAGCATACGTTTTTTGGGTGCAGAAGCCATCACCATAGTGTCAATAAAGACATCACCCAAGTGACGATAAAACTTGCGTTCAATATCCAGCAGTTCCTCTTGTGACTTATCTTTAAAGGCTTTTGAGAGATTATCACGAACCACCCCAACTCGATACCTTAGTACACGATAGAGCAACAGGTAGAGCATCCAGCCCTTAAACCTCTGCGCCCATCGTGGCATAAAGCCTGCGAGCCAAAATAGTGGATAAACTAAATAATACATTAAATTATATTGAAAATGCTTTACGAATAACCTCACAGTCATCAAAATGCGTGCGAACACCCTTTGTTTCCTGATACTTTTCGTGACCCTTGCCAGCAATAAGTATCACATCACCCTTACCTGCAAAGGCTGCCGCAGCAGCAATAGCCTGCTCACGATTCTCAATCACCAGAGTTCTGCGCAACTGCTCACCCGAAAGAGCATCAACCATCTCCTGAAGAATCACGCTTGGGTCTTCGGAGCGTGGGTTATCCGAGGTCAGTATCACTCGTGTGCTATTACTTGCTGCAATACGAGCCATCACGGGGCGTTTATCCTTATCCCTATCCCCTGCACAGCCAACAACAGTAATAACCTGAACCCCCTGACATATATCATTAATGGTACTCAGTACATTGCTCAGAGCATCGGGCGTATGGGCATAGTCAACAATAGCAAGCCTGCCATCATCACTCCTAAAAGTTTCGAAGCGTCCGTCCACACTGCACAGCTCGCTAAGTGCCGAAAGCACCTGGTCACTACCCTGCCCTAGCTCCATTGCCGAACCATATATAGCACTAATATTATAAGCATTAAACCTTCCTATAAGCCTTACCCACAGCTCCTTGTCATTGATTCTAAGCAGCGTGCCATCAAGGTGTTCCTCCAGCACAATCGTATGGTAATCACTCAACCTGCGCAGTGAATAACCGCACTTCTTTGCCGCACAGTTCTGCAACATTACCTCACCATTCCTATCATCTAGGTTGGTCAGTGCAAAAGCACTCTTTGGCAACGTATCAAAAAATGACTTCTTAGCCGACAGATAATTTGCAAAGGTCTTGTGGTAATCCAAGTGGTCGTGGGTCAAATTAGTAAAAACCCCACCTGCAAACTCCAACGCCAAGGCACGCTTCTGCACCATTGCGTGGGAACTAACCTCCATAAAGCAATACTCGCACCCTGCGGCAACCATCCTTGATAGCAGTGCATTAAGCTCCACAGGATCGGGCGTGGTATGGGTCGAGGGTACAACCTCCCCATCAATACGGTTCTCCACAGTAGAGAGTAGCCCCACTGCATAGCCCAACTTCTTAAACAGATTATAGAGCAATGTGGCAGTAGTAGTCTTTCCATTTGTACCAGTAATGCCTACTAGTTTCAACTTCGTTGATGGATTATCGTAGAACTGTGCTGCCAAATATGCTAGTGCCGAATGACTATCATCGACCACAATATACTCAACCTCTGAGCTCTGAACCTCTGGCAACTCCTCGCACACCACAACCTTTGCCCCCTTAGCCTCGGCAGCTGCAATAAACCTATGCCCATCGCTTTGAGCACCACGAATTGCAACAAATAATCCACCCTCTACAACCCTACGAGAATCAAATTCAATAGAGTTTACTTTACTTACTACTTCTGTAATATTACTAAAATAAGCCATAATAGCAAATTATTATTTTTTCAAGAAACAGGTCTTCAACACCATACTCGTGCCATCAATCTTGCAGTCAACCTCCTCGATATTATCGGTCAGGCGAATCGACTTTACCTTAGTACCACGCTTAATGACCATCGACGAGCCCTTAACCTTCAAGTCCTTTATCACAGTGACAGCATCGCCACTCACCAACTCCGCACCATTTGAATCCACTGGCACTTTTGGAGCACTATCATCGGCACCATCTTCGACAGGCACCCACTCGTTATGGCAGTCTAGGCACACGTTTAGTGTACCATCGAAGTAGCAGTTTTCATCTTTACAGTTTGGGCAAGTTATTGTTTGACTCATAGTTTTATATTTAAGTTATAGTTTTATATTTAAGTTATATTTCTAAACTACAAAGATAGTAAAAAAAGGAATCAATACAATAGAACAATCCCAAAGAATGAGAAATCAGTAGGTGCACAGAGCAAGCACCTCAGCCCCCCCCTACACTAATACCAACCTTTTACCTGTTGTGACTCAAAAACCTCAATATCCTGAGCGTTCTTTACCTTAATTGCTAGATGCTTTAAGTTCTGCGCTGCATCACGGCTACCTAGCTCCACAGCCATAGTAAAAAACTCCTCTGCCCTAGAATAATCCTCGCAAATTGTATAATAAGCCCCAATTATATTAAGCTCCTCTGAAAGACTGGACTCTACATTAAATAGTGAAATATACTGTGCAGCCTGCTCAATATTGCAATAACGAATAGCTTGTGCCATACTATTATAATCCGCAACAGCCTGAGTGCCCATAACCAACTCAATGCTATCGCTCAACACACTCACCTTTGGAATAAAATCAAAGCTCCTAACGCTCTTGACCTCAGCTATAAACATAGGTTGCTCCTGCACTATCTCAACACTGCGAGAAACCACCCCTTTTCTATTATAAACGACACTTACAAGTGCTAGTTGAGAGCCTTTCATCCACTTCTTGTAAGGCATTTTATATGAATAGCACACAACGCCACCACCCTCTAAAAACTCACGCTTCGCCTTGCCATAATACTCAATCTCGCAGTAGCTATTCTCGTTAATAGAGCCATCACGCCCGTGTGCTACAACTCTAGGTAGAAAGGCACTCCGGCCATCTTTGACTAGCGCAGGAGTAAGAACAAGGCTCTCAGAGCGGCTTAGCGACAAGCCACCAAGGCCTATCTCTAGGCTTACCAACACAGAGTCCTCTTGACACTCAAATGTCAAAACCTTAGTCTCGTGAGCCATAACGCCCCCGACACCCCAAAGTAGTAAAACAATGGTGAATATATATTTCTTTATCATCGTTATATCTATAACGCTCAGCTACAAGTACTTATTGCGCTAGATAGCCAGCAGTATAAACAACTGAGCGGTAAAGACCCTTAGGAACATCACAAAGGGATAGACCGTAGCATAAGCAATCGAGGGCATATCGTTACCTGCCGTAGTGTTAGAGTATGCCAGTGCAGGAGGGTCAGTAAGACTTCCTGAGATAAGCCCCATTAGGGTAAAGTAGTTCATCTTCATCTTTAGGCGAGCATATAGCCCTACAATCAAAATCGGTATAATAGTAATCATTGCACCGTAACCTACCCACGACAAACCGCCATTCATAATAGTATCAATAAAGCCATCACCTGCACCAAGACCAACTGCCGCCAAGAATAGTGAAATACCAACCTCACGCAACATCAAGTTCACCGAAAGGGTTGTATATGTATTCAGATGGAATTTTGTTCCAAATCGCCCAATAAATATCGCAACGATAAGAGGCCCACCAGCAAGCCCAAGTTTCACGGCCTGTGGCACGTGCAAAAATGGAATAGAACCAAGCAATACACCCAGTGCAATACCCACAAAAAGAGTAATAAGTTGTGGTTCGTTGAGGTGTTTTTTAGAGTTACCCAACAGATCCGCAATGTTATCCACCGCACCTTGCTTACCCACAACCTTCACCACGTCACCAATTTGAAGTGCCATATTAGGGTAGGGAAGGATGTCTAGACCAGCACGATGCACCCTAGTGATATTAATGCTGTAACGTGCCCTGAGTTTTAGTTCCGAGAGCTTAACCCCATTAACCTTTTCACGTGTGACAATCACACTTTTAGAAACTAATCGTGTGTGCTTATCATCTGTAATATCCCACTCTGAACGCTCCATCTCGACCTTATGACCGTAGAATGCCTCGATTGCATACTCATCATCCTTGCTACATACCACCATAAGTTTATAGCCAAGTTGCAATGCTGTGCTACCCTCGGCAATAGAAATAACACCATTATTGTCCTTAATTCTAGAGATTACAAAACGACGTTTCACTAGGCTAGCAATATGGGCAATGGTCGAACCATTGAGCACTTCGTTGGTAAATTCTAGCGATATGGTATGCAGAGAATCATTCTCTTTATTTAGGTCAGTAACCGCCTGATTCTCCTTCTCAAACTTAATCTTTAAAATGCTGCGAATAAAAATCATCGACAAAATAATACCTACAACCCCTAGTGGATAAGCAACGGCATAACCCTGTGCAATGGTAGGGTCTACAACGCCAGCCGCCTCGGTATAAGCCTGTTGCGCTGCACCAAGCCCTGGGGTGTTGGTCACCGCACCCGATAGGATACCCACCATTGTTGGGATAGGCGTTCCTGTCACCAGGTGTATAACATAAGTAGTCGCCACGCCGAGCAGTACAATTATTGTTGCCAGCCCCACTAGCTTAATCCCTCCACTCTTAAAGGTAGCAAAGAAGCTGGGGCCCACTTGCAGACCAATCGAAAATACGAAGAGTATCAGACCAAACTCCTTAATAAAGTGTAGTACCTCTGCGTCTAAGCGCATACCAAAGTGGCTCGCTGCAATACCCACAAAGAGTATCCAAGTTACGCCCAACGAGATTCCTGCAATTTTAATTTTACCGAGCAGAATACCAAAAGTAATCACTAGTGCTAGCACCAAGATTTGGTGGGCAATTCCACTACCGAAGAAAAGTGAATTTAATAGTTCCATAAATAAATTTTTAAGTTAAGAGTTGCTTTTATTCTTTTACACTCCCAATTTTAATTAATCGGAGGCAAAGGTATAATTAATTATCGGGAAATCATAAAAAAAATATTCCTACAGATGTGGTCAGCACCCCTTATGCACATATATTAAGTTGTTAATCAAGAGCTTATTGATATTAAGAATTTTTAGAAACTATTTTTTTTACAGGAGTCGTATATTATAGATAGTTAGATTCTATTGAACACTTAAGATGTTTATTTTTTTAGATTGTTATAAGGGGACTTCTAAAAATTGATTTGGTGAATTTGGGATGAGATTCGAAGGTGAGTTTTTGCCGCATTTTTGGTCTAATTGCAGGCTATTCGACCGAAAAAAGGTGAAAAATCAACCAAAATATCGCCCTAGTGGCATCAAAACCTATTTTTTTTACATCCATTTTTATTTGTTAAATTGTTGTGGGGTCAATTTTTAGAAGTCCCCATAAATGTTTTAGAAATTTTTAGGGCACGAAAAAAGAGGATACATCTCTGTATCCTCTTTAGTGTTGAGCTACTAGGACTCGAACCTAGGACGACTGAACCAAAATCAGCTGTGTTACCAATTACACCATAGCTCAATATCTTTGCACCCCCCTCATTCGTCTCACCCCCTCTTTGTTAATGCGAGTGCAAAAGTATGAAAAAAATTTTTTATGTGCAAATATTTTCGAAAAAAAGTTGCAAAAAAGTTAAAATTTCAAGAATCTATTTAAGTTTTTCTGCTTAAAAATGCTATGTGCTATTTTGCTTTGATTTTGGATTTTGATATTGCAGCTAATAGCGGGCTATTTGCAAGATAGCAAAATCCAAAAGCGAAGTGAAAGAGCCTTAGCAATTTAAGTGAGAAAAACTTAAACAGATTCTAATAGGTCTAGACCAATATCACGCCTGAAATAGATGCCCTCGTAGCAGATGCTATCTATTGTAGAGTATGATTTATCTCTAGCCTCCTCGATAGTAGAAGCCATTGAGGTTACAGCCAAGACACGTCCACCAGCGGTAAGTGTTTTGCCATCTAGCTCACTTGTACCAGCGTGGAAAACGGTGCTGTTTTCGAATCTCTGGTCAAGTCCCGAAATCTCTAGTCCCTTAGGATAGTCACCAGGGTAGCCAGCCGAAGTACATACCACAGTTAGGGCGGTCTGTGAGGTTAGTTTTAGTTCAACTTTATTGAGTGTTTCCTCAACGATACCAAAGAGTAGTTCAAGAATGTCGCTTTGAATACGAGGAAGCACTACTTCTGTTTCAGGGTCACCCATCCTAACGTTGTATTCAATTACATAAGGGTCGCCACCGCAGTTCATAAGCCCGATAAAGATAAAGCCGTGATAGTCAAGCCCCTCAGCCTCAATACCCTTTACGGTAGGTTCAACGATGCGTTCCACTACTTTGGTCATAAACTCTTCGTTGGCAAAAGGCACAGGCGAAACAGCCCCCATACCACCCGTATTGAGTCCACTATCCCCCTCGCCAATACGCTTGTAGTCTTTGGCAGTAGGCAGTAGGCAGTAGTTTTTCGAGTCAGTGGCAACAAATACCGAGCATTCAATTCCGCTAAGGTATTCTTCGATAACAACACGTGAGCTAGCCTCGCCAAACTTAGCGCACTCAATCATTTCACGAAGTTCAGCTTTAGCTTCCTCTAGGTTATCTAGAATAAGTACACCCTTGCCAGCGGCGAGTCCGTCAGCTTTGAGCACATACGGAGCGGTTAGCGTGTCAAGAAAGGCGCAACCTTCGGCGATATTATCGACCGAAACTTCGAGGTATGCAGCAGTTGGCACGTTGTATTTTTTCATAAAGTCCTTCGAAAAGCTTTTGCTACCTTCTAGCAGTGCAGCCTCGGCAGATGGTCCTAGCACTGGGATATGCTTTAGAGAGTCGTCAGCGAGGAAGTAGTTTCTCACTCCCTTTACAAGAGGATCCTCGGGCCCAACCACCACTAGGTCAATATTGTTTTCAATCGAGAACTCTCCAACAGCCTTAAAATCAGTAGGTTTGATGGCGATATTTGTGCCATAGCTTTGAGTTCCAGCATTACCAGGAGCGATAAATAGTTTACCAAGTTGCGGACTTTGCGAGATTTTGTAGGCAAAAGCGCATTCTCTGCCACCGCTACCAAGGAGTAGAATATTTTTAGACATAGTTAAAATAAATGTTGTTAAAGTTTGCAGAGTACAAAGATAATTATTATTTTTGTGACAACAAAATACACAAATTAAAAAACTAAATCAAAAAACTTATGAAAAAACTACTTATTGTTGCAATTTGCGCAATTTTTATGCTTCCTAGTGCGGTGAAGGCTGACGAGGGGATGTGGTTACTCTCTTTTATTAAGGAGAAGAACTTGAAGGATATGAAGAAGGCTGGGTTTAAGCTTTCGGCAGAGGATATTTACTCTGTTAATAAGCACGCCCTTAAGGATGCAATAGTTATCTTTGGTGGGGGATGTACAGGTGAGATTATTTCTCCTGAGAGCTTGCTTTTGACTAACCACCACTGTGGTTATGGTTCAATCCAGCAGCATTCAAGCGTTGAGCACGATTACCTAAAGGATGGTTTTTGGGCAGAGAGTTTCGAGACAGAGATTCCTACTCCTGGTCTAGCGGTTACCTTTATCCGCAGAATTGAGGAGGTCACTGACCGTGTACTTGAGGGTATTACAGCGGAGACTACTGACGAGGAACGTGCCGAGATTATTGCAAAGAATAGTGCAGCTATTTCAGAGGAAGTGAATGATAGAGAGGCAAATATTTCGAGCAGAGTAGTTGCTATGTTTGGTGGCAACCAATATATTTTGTTTGTGCAGGAGAAGTTTGGTGATGTTCGTTTGGTAGGAACTCCTCCAAGTGCTATTGGTAAATACGGTGGGGATACCGACAACTGGATGTGGCCACGTCACACAGGTGACTTCTCTATGTTCCGTATCTATTCTACTCCAGAGGGCAAGTCTACTGCGGAGTATTCAGCAGACAATGTACCTTACCAATCACCTAAGCACCTTACTATCTCTACACAAGGCGTTAAGGAGGGTGACTTTGCAATGATTATGGGCTTTCCTGGTTCTACAGAACGCTATATGACAACTTGGGAAATTGACCAAGTGTTGGAACAAGATAACCCTATTCGTGTGTATATGCGTGGCGAAAAACAACAAATTTGGTGGGCAGATATGTTGGCAGATAGAGCAGTTCGTATTCAGTATGCGAGCAAGTATGCTCAATCTTCTAACTATTGGAAGAACTCAATCGGTATGAGCCGTGGTCTAAAACGCCTTGATGTTCGTAGCCAAAAGCAAGCCGAACAAGATGCCTTTATGAAGTGGGTAAATGCTAGCGAAGAACGTCAAGCTAAGTATGGCGAAGCACTTACATATATCGAGGAGGCAGTTGCAGAGCGTCGTCCAGCAGCACGTAGCCTTCAGATTTTGAGCGAAACTCTCTCAGGTGCAGAGGGTTACAATTTGGCACGTCAATTCTCAGGCTTCTTTAATGATGAGGTTAAGGAGAAATATGGTGAAGAGTATGTTTCAATTTTGACTTCTAACGCAGATGATTTCTTCAAAAACTATAATCCTGCAACAGACAAGAAGGCAACCTATCGTTTGTTCGAGATTATGGCAGATTCGCTTCCAGCAGAGGAGCTTCCATCATTCTTGAATTTCTCGTTTGGTAAGAATTATGACACATATTTCGATAACTCACCATTCACTAGCAAAGAGCGTTTTGCAGCAGCTGTCAAAGATCTTGAAGCAGGTGATATGAGCACATTTGCAAATGACCCAGTATTGCTTCAAGCGGCTGAGTTTACTCCATTTATTCGTGAGGTTTATGGTGCTTCGATGGAGGCAGATGCTAAGTTTGAGAAGGGTCATAGACTCTATCTTGCAGGTCTTTTGGAAATGAACGAAGGCAAGAAACATCTTTATCCAGATGCAAACTTCACAATACGCCTCACTTATGGTAATGTACTTCCATATAGAGCAGCTGATGCAGTTGATTATGACTATATTACAACTCTTAGTGGTGTGATTGAAAAGCACGACGAGTCGAATCCTGATTTCGTACTTCCACAGCGTTTAGTTGACCTGTATGAGGCAAAGGATTATGGTCGTTGGGCAGATAAGAAGACAGGTGAGATTGTGACTTGTTTCCTTTCGGATAATGATATTACTGGCGGCAATTCTGGTTCACCGGTGTTGAATGGTAAGGGTGAACTTATTGGTCTTGCGTTTGATGGTAACTGGGAGGCAATGAGTGGTGATATCGCTTTTGAACCATCACTACAACGTACAATTTCGGCAGATATTCGTTATGTGTTATTTATTGTAGATAAGTATGCAGGCGCACAGCGTTTGATTAATGAGATGACAATTAAGTAGTGTAGAGCTATTAGTACAATAGTATAAGAGAGGGGATGTGTTCTGAGTAATCGGAGCGCATCCTTTTTTGTGCTGCTTGTATTATAACAGACTAAGTAAAGAAAGTTTTTTGGTTCTTTTGTGAACAAAAGAACCAAAAAACTTTAATCATTTTAGTTTGTAATACTACAAGCTATAACAAACTCTGGTCATAAAAGAGCCTTTGCCCCCTAACTAATACAAATAAAAAAGTGGGGGTATAAGCCGAGTTCTGTCTAGGACTGTCATTTATCTACGATGCTCTATTGCTAAAAACACTCAATTCAATTAGAAGAATTAGCGACCTACCCTCCATCCATTCAGATGAGTAACCCTCTTAGCACTCCCCAAAAAATGAAAGCACATTGAATGGTATATTTGGTCTTGCAACCCATAGCTCGGTACACACGCCAGTGTCACCACCAACGGTCGTAGGCTCTTGCCCTACGTTTTCACCTTTGCCTCCTAAAAAAAGGAGGTAGTTATTCTCTGTTACCAAAAGCTGAAGCTCACGCCCCTCTTGTATTTTCGCAAGTATGGTACTCTATTGTTGCTCGGACTTTCCTCCAACCTCCGTTTAAAGGTCAGCGACAGTCTCCCCCACTTCATTTTTATCAAATGATGAGGCGCAAAGATAGAAAAAAACTGCTATCTTTGCAAAAAAATAGACTTTTTATGACTGAACCTATAGATATACTAGATTTTAACTATCCGCTACCAGACGAAAAAATAGCAAAATATCCGCTCGCTAACCGTGAAGACTCTAAGCTACTTAGCTTTAAAAATGGTGAGATAACAGACCATAACTTTACCGATATACTGAGCGTTACACCTCCAAAGGCACTCTTTGTTTTTAACCGTACAAGGGTGGTTAGCGCACGTCTGCTGCTCCAAAAACCAAGCGGTGCTAGAATCGAGGTGCTGTGTCTAGAGCCTGCCGAACCTGCCGACTACCAGAGTGCCTTTTCGGCTCAGAAGAAAAGCTCGTGGCACGCTATGATTGGGAATGCCAAGAAGTTTAACACAACAATTTATAGCCAGGATAAGAGCCTTAGTGCCACACGCAAGGAGGGTGACATCGTGGAGTTTGAGTGGCAAAGCGACGAAACTTTTACGGAGATATTAGGCAGGCTTGGTAATGTGCCAATTCCACCATACCTCAACCGCCAAAGCGAAACTATAGACAAACTACGCTACCAAACCACCTACGCACAGTACGAAGGCTCTGTGGCAGCACCTACTGCTGGGCTACACTTCAGCGAGCAGACGCTAGAAAAAATCCCCCAAAAGGCTTATGTCACGCTGCACGTTGGGGCAGGCACATTTCTACCTGTCAAGGAGCAAGATGCTACAAAGCACACTATGCACACCGAAAATTTCAGCGTAACACTTGGGGATGTTAAAGCACTTAGCGAAAATGAGGGTAATATCATTGCTGTTGGTACTACTTCGCTGCGCACTATTGAGAGTTTGGCTATACTTGGGGGTAGGATATTAAGTGGGGGCACTCCCAAAGAACCTGTTGGGCAGTGGGAACGCTACGAAAAGCACTCTATCACTGCGCTTTATGACTATATGAGAGAGCACTCTATTGAGGTACTTACTGGCTCTACACAGATTATGATAACCCCTAGATACAAGTTCTCGACCATCAGGGGTATTATCACCAACTTCCACCAACCAAAGAGCACACTACTGTTACTAATTAGTGCTATTGTTGGCGAGAGGTGGAAAGATATTTACGCCCACGCACTAGAGAACAACTACCGTTTTTTGAGCTACGGCGACAGCTCATACCTAGAACTCCCTCAATAATAAAATGTTTCTACCAACTAGTATAAAGGAGGTTCGTGCCCTTGGATGGGAGTATATAGATGTTATACTCTTTACGGGGGATGCCTATATAGATCACCCTGCCTTTGGTGCGGCGGTGATAGGTCGCTCGTTGGAGGCAGCAGGGTACAGAGTAGCCATTGTGCCTCAACCAAACTGGAGAGATGACCTGCGTGATTTTAAGAAACTCGGTGCGCCACGACTCTTTTTTGGGGTTACGGCAGGGGCTATGGACTCTACCGTAATGCACTACACCCCAACACGCCGCCTACGCTCCAATGATGCCTACACCCCAGGGGGTAAACACGGTGCTAGACCCGACTATCCAACTATTGTCTATACCCAGATTCTTAGGGAGCTTTATCCCGATAGCTTAATACTACTTGGTGGGATTGAGGCATCTATGCGACGCTTTACTCACTACGACTACTTGCAGGAGAGGCTACGTCCATCATTTTTAGTCGAGAGTGGTGCTGACCTTATTCTTTACGGTATGGGCGAAGTTGGTATCGTTGACTTCGCACGCAAGGTAGAGAGCGGCAGAGAGTGGTGTAACCTAAACCAAATTGTCTACCTTAGCGAGGAAAAATCTACCGATAATGCTATCATACTGAATAGTTACGAAGAGTGCCTGAAAAATAAAGAGAAATTTGCAGAAAACTTCTTAGAGATTGAAAAGCAAAGTAACCGTATGGAGGCTGAAAGGTTAGTAGAGCCTACCAAGGGGAAATATGTGGTGGTTAATCCACCTTACCCTACCTTTACTACCAAGGAGTGTGATGCTACTTATGCACTGCCTTACGAGCGGCAACCTGCTCCACGCTATCGTGGCAAGGTGATTCCTGCGTGGGATATGATCAAGAACTCTGTAATGTTGCACCGTGGGTGCTACGGGGGGTGTAGCTTCTGCGCCATCTCGATGCATCAGGGTAAGTATATCGCTAGCCGTAGCGAAGAATCGGTGCTCGCTGAAATTAAGCAAATCACACAGAGTGCTGAATTTCGTGGAACTATTAGCGATGTGGGAGGCCCCTCGGCTAATATGTGGAAGAGTTCTGGAATTGATCAAACAAAATGCAAGAAATGCTCCCGACCTAGCTGCCTATACCCTAAGCCTTGCGCCAACCTTAAGACTTATCACCAAGATATACTAAAGCTGTACGCTAAAATCGAAAAGATCGAGGGTGTTAAACATATATACGTAGGGAGTGGTATTCGCTACGATATGCCGCAGGTGTGGGATGGCTATATGCAAAGAGTCATTGAAAAGCATACCAGTGGTAGGCTAAAGGTTGCCCCAGAGCACACCGAAGAACATATCCTAAAGCTTATGCGCAAACCTAAGTGGGAGGAATTCCTTGCCACCAAAACTCGCTTCGATAGGGTATGCCGTGACAAGGGATTGCCATATATTATTATTCCATACTTTATATCCTCGCACCCAGGCTGCACCAAGGAAGATATGCAACTTCTTGCCACCAAAACAAAGGGCGTGAGAACCGAAGATGTGCAAGACTTTACCCCAACTCCGCTCACTATGAGTACCACAATGTACTACTGTGGCTGTAACCCCTCTACACAAGAAAAACTCTTTGTGGCAAAAGAAAAAAGCCAAAAAGAGGTACAAAAAAGTTACTTCTTTGATAAAAATCAATCAAAAAAGGGTAACTTTGTACACAATAAAAATGATTATAATAAACAATGGCAAAAGAAAAAAGCTACGCAGAACGTAAAAAAATAGCAGAAAAAAAGGCAATGGCCGATGAACTTAGCGCAATTAGTCGCCAAGTGGGGCAGCTCCCACCTCAAGCAATGGAGCTAGAGGAGGCTGTACTGGGTGCTATTATGCTCGAAAAAAATGCTCTGCTCAATATCCAAGGACTCCTTTCACCAGAGTCTTTCTACCACGATGCACACCAACTTATTTACGCTGCTGCGCTGGAGCTTTCTGCCAATATCCAACCCGTCGACCTATACACCATTGGTGACCAGCTAAAGCGTGATGGCAACCTCGCTGCCGTAGGGGGTATGAACTACCTAACGGAACTTACGATGAGAGTTTCGTCGGCTACCCACTTGGACTATCACGCCAAAATCGTTGCCCAAAAATATATCCAACGACAACTTATCACCGCTTCGAGCCGTATCCAAAAAGATGCCTTTAGCGACGAACAAGATGTCAATGAACTAGTTAATAGCGCAGAGAAAGCAATCTTCGAGATTGCCGAGGGTAATGTGCGTAGAGATGTACTATCGAGTCAAGATATTGTAGCACGTGCTATGCAGGTTATCGAGGAGGCTAGCAACCGCCCCGATGGTATGACAGGCGTGCCTACTGGCTTTACAGATATTGATAGGCTTACACTAGGGTGGCAACTCTCCGACCTTATTATCATTGCTGCACGCCCCTCGATGGGTAAGACTGCCTTTGTGCTGACTATGGCTCGCAATATTGCCCTTGACCATAAAAAGACCGTTGCATTCTTCTCTCTGGAGATGAGTTCAACTCAGCTGATGATGCGTCTGCTGATTGCCGAAAGCCAACTAGAGTCCAAGAAAATCAAGAGCGGTAAACTATCACCAGACGAATGGAAACAGCTCGAAGGTGCTGCACGCCCACTATCCAAAGCTCAGCTCTATATTGATGATACGCCTGCACTTTCGGTCTATGAATTCCGCTCGAAGGCTCGTCGATTGAAGCGTAACCACAACGTTGAACTAATTGTGATTGACTACCTACAGCTTATGACAGCAGGTACGGCTGATTCCAGAGGTAATCGTGAGCAGGAGGTTGCACTTATCTCACGCTCACTAAAGGCTATTGCCAAGGAGCTAGACGTTCCGATTATTGCACTGTCACAGCTAAACCGTTCGGTTGAATCTCGTGGAGGTAGCAAACGACCTCAACTAAGTGACCTGCGTGAGTCGGGCTCTATCGAACAGGATGCCGACATTGTTGCATTTATCCACCGTCCAGAGTACTTCGGGCTTACCGAAACCGAGGAGGGTACTCCAACTGCTGGACTTGCCGAAATTATCTTCGCTAAACACCGTAACGGGGAGGTTCGTACCGAAAAACTACGCTTCCGCCACGAACAAGCGAAATTCGTGGACTGGGACGACACTGGTTTTGGCTCTATTGGAACGCCTGCTGCGGGTCCAGTTACTACCTACTCTACTATTGATTCATCGTCGTTTAGTGCCATTGACTCCACAGGGATGGATGCACTCAGCGCATCGCAAGGTAGAATTGAAATGGCACAGGGCACTAACCCTAGCTACGGAGCAGCACTAACACCTGCCGACACCGATGACTTCGTACCATACTAAAAAGGACTTCCAAAAACTCAGCTCAAAATCTCATCCCAAATCCACCAAATCAATTTTTAGAAGTGCCCTAGAATCAAGAATAAACTCAATAAACCGCTTAAATATTTAAAATAAAATGTGTGGAATAGTAGGATATATTGGAAAAAAAGATGCGCTTGATGTGCTAATTAAAGGTCTTAAAAGACTAGAATATAGAGGTTATGATAGTGCAGGAGTTGCACTTATTAATGGCGAGAGGAAACTCAATGTCTACAAATGCAAAGGAAAGGTCTCAAACCTCGAGAAATTTGTAGAAGGAGTAGACAAGTCAGGTAATATCGGTATTGCGCACACTCGCTGGGCTACTCACGGAGAGCCTAACGATACCAATGCACACCCACACCTATCTCAAAATGGGAAGATTGCACTAATACACAACGGTATTATCGAAAACTACAATGTACTAAAAGAAGCCCTAATAAAAAACGGATACACCTTTAAAAGTAGCACTGACTCCGAAGTGCTGGTTAACCTTATCGAATATATTAGAGTCAAGAAGAATGCAACGCTCTTTGAAGCTGTCCGCAGAGCACTTAAACTTGTAGTGGGAGCTTATGCCATTGCCGTTATCGAAGATGGCAGAACTGATGAGATTATCGCTGCCAGAAAGAGTAGCCCACTAGTAGTAGGGCTTGGTCAAGGCGAATTCTTCCTAGGCTCAGACGCTGCCTCTATTATTGAATACACCAATAACTTTGCCTATATCAATGATAATGAAATTGCCATTATTAAATCTGACGAAGAGCTCAAAGTAATGACCCTCGACAATCACGACGCTAAAATTGATATTCATCAGCTAGAACTTAGCGTCTCGAAGCTAGAAAAGGGTGGCTACAAACACTTTATGATAAAAGAAATTAACGAACAGCCAAAAACTATTCGTGACTGTATCCGTGGTAGAGTCAATAACGAGGACTTGGATATTGTGATTTCAGGGGTGGCAAATTACGCCGAGAGATTCAAAAATGCACGCCGAATTATCTTTGTAGCTTGCGGCACTTCGTGGCACGCATCGCTTATCGGTGAACACCTTATTGAGGATATGTGCCGAATTCCTGTAGAAGTTGAGTATGCCTCTGAGTTTAGGTATCGCAACCCTATACTCTACGAAACTGACATAGTCATTGCAGTATCGCAATCGGGAGAAACTGCCGATACTCTAGCCGCAGTGGAACTTGCAAAAAAAGCTGGCGCATTTGTCTTTGGCGTATGTAACGTTATTGGATCTTCTATCTCTCGTGCCTCGGACACTGGCTCGTATATCCACGTTGGCCCTGAAATTGGTGTTGCATCGACTAAAGCCTTCACTGGTCAGGTGACTGTACTGACTATGATTGCTGTTTCGATTGCCAAGGTGCTCGGCACAATATCAAAAGAGGGTATAAACGAAATTGCCTCAAGCCTACTGAGCCTTCCTCAAACAATCGAAACGGTGCTCAAAACCGATGCTCAGATTCAAGACCTTGCTAAGATATTTACCTATGCTCGCAACTTTATCTACCTAGGACGTGGCTACAACTATGCAACAGCCCTCGAAGGTGCGCTTAAGTTAAAGGAAATCTCATATATCCACGCTGAAGGTTACCCTGCTGCCGAAATGAAACACGGCCCTATTGCCCTTATCGACAAAGAAATGCCTACAGTTGTAATCGCTACATCAGACAAAGTATATGAAAAAACTGTCAGCAATATCCAAGAAATTAAATCACGTGGTGGTAAAATCATCGCCATAGTTACTCAAGGTGATACTCACGTCACCTCTATCGCAGATGTTACAATCGAGGTGCCTATGATTCACGAATACTTAGCACCAATTATTGCATCAATCCCACTACAACTATTAGCATACTATATCGCAGTTTACAAGGGTCGCAATGTAGACCAACCACGTAACCTAGCAAAATCGGTAACAGTAGAATAATTCAAAACCCCCTTTAAGAAGAATGTATAGAAATTTAACAGCGAGCGAAATCGAAACTCTTCAAAGCCGTGGATGTACGGCTGAAGATTGGAATAAAATCGAGATCAAATCCTTTGATGCCACTCGCCTAAATAATGTGCGATTTATGGGCTGGTGTAAGATTGGTCTAATGACTCAGACTATTGAACTTGCCGAAGGTATCAATACTCCCTCAGCACTCAACAATGTGACTCTGCATAATTGCGAAATTGGAGACAATGTGTATATTAATAATATCAGGCAATATATCTCGAACTACACTATAGCCAACAATGTGATTATTAGTGGTGTCGACATAATATCTGCCACCTCTGACGCAACCTTTGGCAATGGAGTAAAGGTCTCGGCACTCAACGAAGCTGGTGGACGTGATATACTTATCTTTAACGAACTCTCCTCGCAAATTGCCTATATCTACGCCCTATACCGTGATAACACGCCTCTGATTTGTGCGCTCGACAAAATGGTTGCCAGATACACCAAAGAGGTGCAACTACAAGGTGCATATATCGACAGTGGTGCTACAATTAATAATTGTGGAGATATTTGCAACGTAAATATTGGAGCAGGTGCAACTATTGATGGCGCAACTAAACTTATTAATGGCTCTATAAACAGCACCCTTGAAGCCCCTAGCTACATAGGACGTGATGTGATTGCCGAAAACTTTATTGCACTCAGCGCAGCCCGCATAACAGATGGCGTGCTACTCGACAAATGCTTTGTGGGGCAAGGTTGTGAACTAGGTAAACAGTTCTCTGCCGAAAACTCACTATTCTTCTCAAACTGTATCGGTATGCACGGTGAAAGCTGCGCAACTTTCGCTGGTCCATACACCGTTTCGCACCACAAATCAACGCTGCTTATCGGAGGTATGTTCTCATTTATGAATGCAGGGAGCGGCTCTAACCAAAGCAACCATATGTACAAATTTGGACCCATACACCAAGGCGTTGTAGAGCGAGGCAGTAAACTAGCTAGCGATTCGTACATACTATGGCCTATGCGTGTAGGAGCATTCTCGCTTATCATTGGCAAACACTACAGCAACTCAGATACATCAATGCTGCCATTCTCATATATCATCGAAAAAGACTACTGCCAACCAACAATAGTCCCTGCGGCAAACCTACGTAGCGTGGGAACTGTACGTGACGCTACCAAGTGGCCAAAACGTGATAAACGTGGCAAGAGTAAACTCCTAGATGTTATTAACTTCAGACTCCTCAACCCATACACTATTAGTCGTATGCTAAAGGGGCGAAACCTGTTGCAAAGTATAATTGCAATGAGTGGGCCCACTACTACTGAATATACCTACGGAGGTTGCAAAATGAAACGAAGATATGTGGAACGTGGTATTGAATTCTATGACACAGCACTCTGCAAATTCTTGGGAGGAACAATGATTCATCGCATCAACTCAACTGAATGGACAACTACCGAAGAACTAAAGGCTATACTTAGAGCAGACTCCAATATTGGTGAAGGAAATTGGGTGGATATTTCTGGCGCACTATGCCCTGCATCTGAGGTAGAAAAAATCGTTAATGGTATTGTCTCTGGCGAGCTACACAACCCTAGCCAAATAATTGAAGCATTTAAAGATACGGACAAGAACTTTAATAACTATACTTGGAACTGGCTAGTTACTCTACTTGAACAGAAACTAGGTTGCACAGTGGAAGAGCTTGAAGTGCAAAAGGTTATAGACTTCCTTGAAGTCTACATCAAGGCTGTTAAAGATGGGGATATGGGGATTTACGAGGATGCTAGAAAGGAATTTAGCGGCAGGGTGCGCACAAGTTTTGGTATTGACGGAGCACAGGAGGTTCAAGATGCCGATTTCGAAGCTGTTCGTGGGGTCTTCGAGAAGAACGACTTCGCAGATGATGTACTAAATCACCTTGCACGCAAAACCGAGCAAGTGGCACAGACTACTAAAAAACTACAAGAGCTGCTCTAGTGTAGGCTATGCAACGCCTACTTCAGAGTAGCTGTTGAGCCTATAATATAAACTATTTCCAAAAACACTATAAACAACTAAACAATAACTACACAACACACTATGAAAAAACTCTTACTACTTCTTCTTGCACCGCTTGCTTTTGGATGTAACAATGTGGAGAAAGCAACACAAATTGCAATTATCCCAAAGCCTGTAGAACTCTCTATCCCGGCCTCTGCCTCAGATTTTACTATTGGAGGTGAAGTAATTACTGTACTTAATGCTACCGATAACGAAACTCTCAAAAATGCTGCGGAATACTATGCCGAGACTCTCAACAAAAAATTCGCTAAAGGTGCTAAAGTCATAACCCAAGGAAATGCCGCTATAACCCTAACACTTAACAACGATATTAAAAAAGAGGGCTACTCGCTGAATATCTCTGAAAAGGGCGTAGAGATTGAAGTTAGCGACTATAACGGTGCCGCATTTGCACTGCAAAGTATCCTGCAACTGCTGCCTGCCAAGGTATATGGCAACGAAAAACAGGGAGCAATGGCTCTGCCTGCCGTAAAGATTAACGACTATCCACGATTCGGCTGGAGAGGTATGCACCTTGACTGCTCTCGCCACTTCTTTGCTATCGACTCGGTCTATCGCTATGTCGACTACCTAGCAATGAACAAAATGAACCGCTTCCACTGGCACCTGACCGATGACCAAGGTTGGAGAATGGAATCGAAAGTCTACCCGCTACTTAACGAAAAATCGGCGTGGAGAGTCGACCGCACTGCCACTACGTGGGACTCTCGTACCCCAATAGACCGCAAGAATGGCGAAGAAGCACTCTACGGTGGCTACTACACCCAAGAGGAAATTAAAGCCCTGTGTGCTTATGCTAAAGAGCGTGGTGTAATGGTAATCCCTGAAATCGAAATGCCAGGGCATACCTCTGAAGTCTTTGCCGCATACCCTGAACTAAGCTGCCTTGGTACTGCTCAAGAGGTGACCCCAGGGGGATACTACCCCGAAACTATGCCAACGTGCTTCTGCGCTGGTAACGAAGATGTCTTTACATTCCTTGAGAATATACTTACTGAAACTATCGAACTCTTCCCAGATGCTCAGTATATACATATCGGTGGTGATGAGGTTGATATGCAGTTCTGGAGCAACTGCGAAAAGTGCCAAGCTCGTATGAAAGAAGAGGGTCTAAAAGACGTGCACGAACTACAAAGCTACTTTATCAAACGCATCGAACGCCTGCTAAACTCTAAAGGTAAACCAATGATCGGTTGGGACGAAATACTTATGGGTGGACTCGCTCCTAACGCAACGGTTATGAGCTGGCAAGGTATCGCTGGCGGTATTGCCGCAGCAAGGGCTGGTCACGACGTTATTATGACCCCAAACTCACACCTCTACTTCGACTACTACCAAAATACCCCAGAGGTTGAACCACGTGCCCTCGGTGGACTTATCACCACTAAACGTGTCTATAGCTACGAGCCAATCCCTGATGCTCTAACCCCACAAGAGGGTGAACATATCCTCGGAGTGCAGGCGAACCTATGGAGCGAACACGTGCTACACTTCTCGCACGCTGAGTATATGACCCTGCCTCGTATGATGGCAGTTGCGGAAGTTGGCTGGACTCCTTGCGAAATGAAAGATTTTAATGACTTTTCAAAGAGACTATCCATTAACGCTCAAAGGCTATCGGCTATGGGTGCGAACTACCATAAAGGCTCTACCATTGTTGACTACGAAACATCTTACGACGCTGAGAATAAAAAATTCAACGTTGCATTCGTATCTGAAATCTACGGTGCTGAAATTTTCTACACCACCGATGGTAGCGAACCTACTGTAAACTCTACACTCTACACCGAACCAATCGTTATCGACAAAACTACCGACATCAAAGCTATCATTACCCTTGATGGTGAAGTGCTTAGCAAAGTGCCTTCGCAAAGAACTATCGGCTTCCATAAAGCAGTCGGCAAAACCTTAACCTACGGTCACAGATACTCGGACGGCTTCCCTGGTAGTGGCGAGAGTACCCTTATCGACGGCTTTACTGGTTCCGATCGCCACAACGATGGTTTCTCGCAGGGCTTTAACTCTAAAGACTTTGACGTGACTATTGACCTTGGCGAAGTAACCGAAGTGAACCAAGTCGTGGCATCCTTTATGCAAAGCGTCGGTACGTGGATCTACCTACCAAAAGAAGTGCAAATCGCAGTAAGCGAGGATGGTAAAAACTTCACCGAAGCAGGTAGCGCAACTCACCCATACAGCTCTAACGACCAAGTAGTGCGCCATAAATTCGAAATTAACACCCCACAGGGTACTAAAGCTCGATATGTACACGTTAAAGGTGTTAACCCTCCTACAGCCGCTGGACTACCTGGTGGCGGATACGTAAACTGGTTATTTGCTGATGAAATCTTTGTGCTCTAGCATAATATTACTACTAACTCTAACAGTGGGCGTTGCAGTGGCTAAAACTGCTCCGCCCGCTGACTCTTTGCACTCAGAGCTACACCCTACTACTGCCCTGAAAACTAAAAAAATTAAACAGCGATTTAACCCAATCTTTGGCGATGAAAAAGAATCTAACCAAATTATTAGCTTTATCTCGGCTAACTTGGTGCTGGAACTAGACGAAGATCAACTCGCCTCGCTTGATGGATATGTCGTTGTGCAATTTGTTGTCGATACCACTGGGCTTATCACTAATCCCTATATAGCAAGAAGTTATAACTCGTGGGTAGACTACATTATTATGAGCGCAATAAAAGAGCTGCCTGACTGGGGTGTACCTTCGCTCAAAAATGGAGAGCCTGTGGAGCGTAGCCACCAAGTTGTCTTTACCTTTGGCTCATACGTGCAAACTAAACGACCGCTGGGATTGCAAAACGAGGCCATTGCCCAGAATACCCAAAACAAAATCAATGAGCAAAGAGATGCCTATTTTGCCGAGAAGCGTGAGAAAAATGAGCAGTGGAATAGTTTCACTGATCAGAATTCCGTGTTGGAATATAACATCAAAGATGGGTTGAGGAATGAAGCTCGTACGCTACAAGGTGATGAGGTGCTCAGAAACTCAAACTCTGGGAGTGTTAATACTCCAACCATCACTATCACTGAGAAAGACTAATGAGAGCCTCTGTGACAAGCTCTCATATAGGCTTTTAGCTTATAGGGGACTTCTAAAAATTGACCCCACTGAAATTTAACTAGTCGAGCCTTAAAAACGAGCAAATCCGATCTCAGTAATCTTACGAGATCGGATTTTTGCAATGATATAGCTAGAAACATTTAGCATATAGCTACAAATGTATAGCCACAAAAAAGCC